>JALFMW010000323.1 GCA_022782605.1 Clostridium sp.
TTCTATCCTTTTGATTTTTATAACTTTACCTACTTCCATTATATACATCTCCTTTGTTTTTATTTTTGTTTATACTTATATTATATACATTTTGTTTAATTATGCAACTGCAATTTCAAAAAAATTAAAAAAATAGTTTTGCTAATAATATTATTATGACTATATAATGTAGGAAAAATAATTTTAAAAAAATTTCCAAAAATTGGTTGACATAAGTTAGAAATCGAAGTATTATTTAAGTAACAAAACAAGTGAGAGACAAAATAAAAAAATGGAAAAATTTTACAAAAAAGTTGTTGACATTGATTAGAAATCAGACTAATATTTAATTAACATAACAAATAAAAAATAAAAAAGGGGATGTTTGTTTATGAGTAATACATTAGTACCACAAAATAACAATACAGGAGTTAACGTAAAAACTATACCTACTTATGAAGCAGCAGAAATGATGGGTAAAAGACATAGTGACGTGTTAAGAATGTTAGAAGGTAGCGAAAAACCTAAAGTTGTTGGTATAATACCTACTATTTTAACCAACGTAGAACTACGTTTGTTAGATTACTTCATTGAAAGCACTTATGTTGACAAGAAAGGCGAAACTAGAAAATGTTATGAATGTACTAAAATGGGATGTGAATTATTAGCAAATAAAATGACTGGAGAAAAAGGTATATTATTTACTGCTAGATATGTTAAAAAAATTAATGATATGGAGAAAGCAATAGAACAACAAGTATTACCAGCTGAACAAATAGTACAAATGGTAAATGAAGCAGTAACAAAACAAGTAATGGTAATGATGAATCCTATAATAGATAGACTAGATAAAATAGTACAAGGTGTTAATGCCCCTAGAAGTGAACAATTAACTTTTGATACATTAGATTTACCTTATACAGCTACAAATATAGGTAAAAAAATAAATAGAACAGCAAGTGTGACAAATAAAATATTATTGCAAAGAGGAATATTAAGCGTAAAAGACGGAAGTTGGACATTAAATAAACAATATGAAGATAAAGGCTGGGGAAAAACTGTTAAAGGACAATATAGAGGCAAAACATATGTTAGATATACTGAAAAAGGAATGCAAGAAATATTAAAAATATTTAAATAAAAAAGGGGATGTTAATATGAATTATAATGATCCAAAAACTACTGAAATGTATGTGAACTTCTTATGGGAGACTGTTAATTACTGGAGGAATATAGCAGCAGCTAATAAAGAGGAACTGGACTACTATAGAGATTTAGTTAAAGCTTTAGTGAATGGTGAGATGGACTTAGAAACACTTAAAGAGTTAGAGGGGGATGAAGAGTAGTATGGATTGGATAGTATGGGAGATGTTAGAAAAATTAAAGGCAGATAAAAAGATACTTATTAGAGCTAAGAATGAAGCTAGAGTTATATACGAAACTTCAGATGGGGACAGCAAACAATATTGGAGAGGTTTACTTAGAGGATATGAGAGACAGATAGTATGGACACAAGATAATATAGATAAACTTAATGGTATGATAGGGGAAGAGCAAAGAAGCAGTGAAGCTTATGACGATGATATTAGACAGTTAAGAGGAATGGCTCATGAGTAACTTTAGTAAAGCTAGGGATATATTTAGCCTAAATACCCCTAGCTTCGAAAATAAATTGTTTTACTGCCGTTTCGTTAGCAAATATCATGATGATTACGAGATGGCAGCAGGCTATGAGGATGGAGCAGAAGCTTGTTTGAATAATTTATCAAGAGATAAGTTAGAAGCGCTGTACGTGCTTTCTACGGCTTCAGAGGATAGTAGTACGAACTATGAAAAAGGATATCGCAGTGCCATTAAAGATTACTTGCTAGAAAAATATAATTATAATATTTAGGAGGTATTATTATGGGATGGATATGGAAAGGTACACAAGCTATGGATATGGAGAGATATATTGCTATTAAGAATGAGATAAAGGCTTTTGAGCAAGAAAGAATAACTAATAACATAATGGATTATTATAGATACCATGAGCTTTATAGATTGTTATATAAACTACAAGCTAAATTAAGAAAGGAAGGGTTGCTATAATGGAAGTAACCTTTAAGTA
>JALFMW010000321.1 GCA_022782605.1 Clostridium sp.
CAGAAACTTGTGCATTAAAAGACTTAACTGAATCTTGCTTATTTGAAGGAAGCATATCTTATCACTCATCAGGAGAAGAAATATACTGGGAATTTAATCAATTAGAAGAAGAAAAATATCGAGATTTTCAAATTGCCAAAATTATATCAGAAGAAACTGGCTATAGTTTGATTGAAGAGCCAAGACCTAATAGAGGAAATGGATACAAAGATTGGTTTATAGAAAATTACAAAAAGCCAGCCCTAACTATGGAAGTATCACCTTATGTGGGAGAGAGAAAAGTACCTATAAAATACTACCAAAGAATTTTTCAACAAAACAAAAATGTACCTATTATATTTGCAAGAGAAGTTTTGACAATAAAATAGAACAATATTTACCAAAATTATATATTATCTTAAATTATTGAAATATCTGAAAAGTTTAAGTATATTATTATATATGACAAAAAAACAGGAGTACAATTTAAGATGAAAAAAATAAGCAAGCTGCTAATAGTGTTAATACTAATAATTTTAACACCTACCTCATACGTTCAGGCAAATGATATTCGCAAAATTCTTTTAATAAACTCTTATAATGTTGAAAGCATATGGGAATATAAAATAATAAAAGGTATTAAAGAAGAAATAAATGAAAATCTCAATATAAACATAAAAATGGAATATTTAGACACCGCAAACAGCCAAAATCAAAACTATCTAGACGAGTATTTAGAATTATTAAATACTAAATACAAAGATGATAAATTTGATATGATAGTAACAGTTGATGATGAAGCTTTTAACATGGTGAGAAAAGAACTTTTTAACGAAAAAAGTATATTTTACAAGAAAACTGTAGTATTTACAGGTGTAAATAATCGATTAAATCTCACATCAGCAGAGAAAAAATATATAACTGGCTTTATGGATGGAGGATCTAAAGTTGAACTTATAAAATTTATCACCACACTTCAACCAGAAGTAAAAGATATTAGTGTAATTATAGATAATACTGGCTATAGTAAAAATATTAAAAATAAATTACTAGAAAATAAATATTTACTTGATAAAAATATAAACTTAAATTTTATTCAAGGTAAAAATAAAAAAGATATATTAAATCAAATTAAAAATTCTAGTGACTTAAATGAAGCTTTATTAATATGTGGGATTTTTAAAAATGAAGATAATGGTGAGAATGTAAAACCTGAGAATTTAATAGAAGAGATAAAGCAAATAAAAGATGTACCAATTTATACTAGTAGAGATGAGTATATAAATAAGGGAACTATTGGTGGATATATTGATATTCCAGAAAGTTGTGGTAGGGAACTTGGCAAGATGATTTTAAAGATATACAATGAAGGTGGTATTTTAAAAGTTAGTCCTATTGATAAAATAAGGGCCAACTATACAGTTGATTATAAGCAAATATATAAATACAATATAAATCCTTTAAGTCTTCCTGAAGGAACTATAGTAATTAATAAAAAAAGCTACCAATTACTGCTACCTAAAAGTTATAGAATAGGTTATTTGTTAGCATGGTTTGCCACAATACTAATAATTATTTATATTATTACAAAAATGACTGAGTATAAAAGAAATGAAGCTAAAAATAAAAAGCTTTACCAAATGGCAAAAGAGAGGGAACAGTTAAAGACAGACTTTATTGCTAACATGAGTCATGAGCTGAGAACACCTCTTAATATCATCACCAGTGCTTCCATGCTTTTGGAAATGAAGTCCAACAAAGAAGAAACAGTTAGTAGCGAGTATATATTGGATAAATTAAGTCATATTAATCAAAGCTCCAATCGTTTGAGAAGACTGATAAACAACTTAATAGATATTTCAAAATTTGACTCAGGATTCTTTGAATGTAAATGTAAAAATGAAAATATCGTTTATGTGGTGGAAGATATAGTTCATGAAGTTGTGGATTATGCCAAGGAAAAAAATATAGAATTAATATTTGATACAGAAGAAGAGGAAATAATAAGTTTTATAGATAAGGAAAAAATAGAAAGAGTTATTTTAAATCTCCTATCCAATGCTATTAAGTTTACTAATGAAAATGGCAAAATAGAAGTTTATATGAAAAGTGATGATAATTTTATTTACATTACTATAAAAGATAATGGAATAGGAATATCTAAGGAAAAAATAGATCATATATTCCAAAGATTTTATCAAGTAGATAATCTTCTATCGAGAGGAAGTGAAGGTAGTGGCATAGGCCTTTGCATAGTAGATGAAATTATAAGAATGCATGGTGGCAAGATAAATATTGAAAGTGAAATAAACAAAGGAACTACTTTTGAAATAGTACTAAATGTTTCTAAAAGTAATTTTATTGATAAAGAAGAAGAGAAGACCGATAGAAATATCAAAGATATTGTAAAAGTTGAGATGTCAGATATATAAAGGATGTATTGAAATTACGTAAAATATTTATTATAATACAGTTAAAATAAGAAATATGGAGAGCGGATACTATGCAAAATGCAACAGAAGAAATTTTAAATAAATTATTAGTACAGCTTTTTAATGATATTCTTCATATTGAAGAAAAAGCTATAAAAAGTACAGGCATTGATAACTTATCCATCACAGAAATTCACACAATAGATGCAATTGGAACAGAGGGTAATAAAACCATGGGGGAAATTGCTAATAATCTTAGAATAACTGTAGGAACACTGACTACTGCTATAAATAGACTTATAAAAAAAGGTTATGTAGAAAGAAAAAGAATCGAAGAAGATAGAAGAGTAGTAATTGTAAATTTAACAGAAAGCGGTCAAAAAGTTTTTGACGCACATAATCTATTTCACAAAGAGATGATTGATGAAATACTTGAAAACGTTCAAGGGGATGATTTAAAAGTATTAACAAATGCCCTTTCAGAAGTAAGTAAATTCTTTGAGAAAAAATATCAAAGCTTCCAATAGGAAGCTTTTTTAATTTCTAATTTTGTAAAGCACTTTTTACATTTTCACCATCATCAAGAAAAGATATTTTCTTATCCAATTTCCAGATAATTAATCCACATAAAAGTACTACAAGAGCAACCAGACCATAAGCTGGAGCAAATGAGTATGTAGATAAAGCTTCAAATAAATAGCCATAAGTCTTACCAGCTATAAATCTTGCCAATGGCCATACACCCATCATAAGTCCTAGTAATCTTGCAGGGGAAACTTTACTAATGAAAGATTTACCAAGTGGAGCAAATACCATTTCGCCTAGAGAAATTAATATTCCAACTATCACAATCCATATTAAACCAGCTTGACCATCACCTCGTACAACTTCAGCAGTAGCCATAAGCATAAATGCAGCTGAAAGTAACATCATACCAAGAGCAGTTTTTTTGAATATACTCATATCACCTTTGACAGATTTAGCTTTTTTAGTCCAAAGTCCAGCAAGTAGAGGACCTAAAACTATACAGCAAAGCGAGTTTAGAGAATCAAACCAAGCAGAAGGAACTCTAAAATTACCTATCATCCAATTTGCTTTATTTGCATAATCAAAATCAGGGCCCCAGTGATATAAAACAGGCATATAAGTCAAATACCATACAACCCAAAATACTATTGAAAAAATAGAGAATAAAATTATGGCAGCTATTTTTTTCTTATCATCAAGTGTGAGAGGAGTACGATAATCTTTTGCAACTTTTTTAGTATAAGTTTTATTTTCATTAGCCTCAAATGGTTTCTTACCTATATCACCAAAGGTAGCCTTGCCTGCAAAATAAAACCATAATGTTGAAATTACTAAGAACATAGCACAAACTAAGAAGGCTTTACCAAATCCTATTTTATAAGCTATAAAAGAGACAGTCAGTGTTCCAAGGAAAGAACCCATATTAGCTATAGAATATTGAATACTAAAAGCTGAATCAAGTTGATCTTTACTCTTGAATAATCTTCCGCTTATTCCCGCAATATTTCCTTTGTAAAGACCAGTTCCAATAGATACAAGTATAATCATTGCCCATAAAAACTGAGGAGATGAAGTTACTGATGCTTGATAACCAAATACATATCCTGCTGCCATAATTAATGCACCTAAGATAACACATAATCGAGGACTCATCCATCTATCAGCAATAAATCCACCTAAGATAGGAGTTAAATAAGTAAATGCAACAAGATTGGCTGTCATTTTTGCACCATCAGCAGGAGTAAGCCCAAGCCCACCTTTTATTACTTCCGCTGCTATAAATATACCGATTAACCATTTAGCTGAATAAAATGCCATACGCTCTAGAGCATATGCTGAAGTACATACATAAAAACCTATTGGGTACTTATTTGGGTACTTATTTTTTTGTTTTGTTGAAATTTCCATATTACCACCTTTTCTAAAATTTTTATAATTAAATATTTCACAATTACATTATATAGATTTTGTGAAATATTTCCAATTAGTATTGAGTCTATTTATTGTAAGAAAAAAGATTATTATAAATAGATAAAATTAATAATTACTTAGCAATTATAGGAATTTATATGAATTTACTAAAGAATTATGTCAAAAAAGAGGAAAATATATCTTAGTAAAGAACTATATATATAAGTATTTTATGGGGAGGATGTTTATGCAAAAAAAATTCTTAGGCTTTATAGTATTAATAATAATTTCGGCAGGATTAATTGGGTGTAGTATTATGGGGAAAAATAAAGCAGATGCTGAAGATATTTCTACAGATAAAGAGATGGAAGCGGTTGGAAATATCGAGAAAATAAATCAAAAACTGATTGATGATGATAATGTGGCGATTACTATTACTGAGAAATATGAAGTTGGTGATAGAATATACAAAGAAATTGGCTATACAGTTCAAATAGTAAACAAAAGAACAGATGTTGATTTGCAAGTTGGAATTAGTGATGTGACAGTAAATGGCAAAAAGAATAATCCACTTTGGTCAACTGTGGTATCAGCAGGAAGTAAATCAAAGGATGATATAATTTGGTGGGTTGGTAATAAAAGTGATAAGTATAATCCAAATGTAAAAACTCTAGAGGATTTGAAAAATGTTAAGGGGACTGTAGTAGTTTCAAATGGTAAAACTTCTGCTGATATTGGCAAGTATAAGATAAATATTAAAT
>JALFMW010000006.1 GCA_022782605.1 Clostridium sp.
TGTAAAAAAGAGTACAAAAATAGATTTAAAACTTGTATTTCCTCCATACAAAGATAAAATCAAATTAATTAAAAAAGTAATGAAATAATAAACTGTTTGGCAATATAAAACTAAGATAAAATGACATAATTAAAGTAGAATTTCCATGAAAGAAAATTTTACATTGAGAACGTCACTTATTTTAGGAAAAGAAAATATGGAAAAATTAAATAAATCCCACGTGCTTTTAATAGGTGTGGGTGGAGTTGGAAGTTTTTGTGCAGAAGCATTAGTGAGAGCTGGTATTGGCAAATTAACCATAGTAGATTATGCCCTAGTTGAAGAGACTGATTTTAACAGACAACTTCCAGGTCTTATATCCAATTTGAATAAAGATAAGGTGGAAGTAGTAAAAAATAGATTACTTGATATAAATAAGGATTTAAAAATTAAAGCAATAAAAGCTATTTTTAATGAAGAAAGTAGCAGTGAAATTTTTGAAGAAAATTACGATTATGTGGTAGATGCTATAGATATGGTATCATCAAAGATTCATTTAATAGAAGTTTGCTTAAATAAAAATATACCTATTATAAGTTCTATGGGAATGGGTAATAAACTTGATCCAACAAAAATTGAAATTGCAGATATATCTCAAACACATACTTGCCCTCTAGCAAAAGTAATGAGAAAAGAATTGCGAGATAGGGGAATTGAACATTTAGATGTTGTATTTTCTAGCGAACAACCATTGAAGACTAAGGAAAAAATATCAAATGGTCATAGAATACTTCCGGGAAGTATATCGTTTATGTCATCATCTGGAGGTCTTATTATAGCATCTAAAGTTATAAAAGATTTGATAAATATTAATTGAAAATGAAAAAAATGTATAATAAAAAAATAATATGTTGACAAATGAAAAAAATGTAATTACAATATAAATTAATAAAACATTAATAACTTAAATTCGATGAAAAAGAGAGTAGATATAAAATACGTTTCAGCGAGCTGGGGTTGGTGGAAGCCTGGTAACAAAGTTTATATTGAAGAGAGCTTTGGAGAAGAATATCTGAAAGTTTAGTAGGATATTAGGTGTGTCTCGCCTTAAGAGATTAGAGTGGATAAGTTATATTCGTATTCATATGAGCAAAATGAGTAAAATGAATTTTGAGCAATGGATTTGTCTGAAGCGCTAGCAAAGACATATCATTGGCGATATGAGCAAAGCGAATTTTATCAATTAGAGTGGTAACGCGGAATTTTCGTCTCTTGGTTTTTTAACCAAGGGACTTTTTTAATATAAAAATACCAAGTTACAAAACTTACTGCAAGATAAATAGATTTTTACTTATATCTATTATATACTGAAAATTTGCAATATTCTGATTATAATATAACTTATCAATAAGAGTGGTAACACGGAAAATTTCGTCTCTTGGTTTTTAAAGCCAGGAGACTTTTTTAATTGTGAGTAATTATTTACTGGAAACTTTAAAGGATTATATTATAGGAGGAAAAGATATGGATACTACAAAAAAATATCCACTTTTAGAAATAAATCTTAATAAAATATCTGATAATACAAAATACTTGCTTGATTTATGTAATGAAAATAACATAAGCATATCAGCAGTTGTAAAAGGGGTAAATGCAGATGAAGAGGTGGTAGATGTTCTGATTGAAGGTGGATGTAATTATATAGCAAGTTCCAGATTGGAACAATTAATTAGTTTAAAGAAAAAATACTCTCATAAAGAAAATATGTTAATTAGAATGCCTATGAAGCATGAAATCAAGGAAGTAATTAAATATGTTGATATATCATTAAATTCAGAAATTCAAACAATTAACTTGTTAGAAAAAGAGTGCAAGAAACAAAGAAAAGAACATAAAATACTTCTTATGGTTGATTTAGGAGATTTAAGAGAAGGATTTTTTGATAAGGAGGAACTAATAGATATTGCTTTATATATAGAAAATAATTTAGAACATGTAAAGTTATATGGAATAGGAACAAATTTAAGCTGCTATGGATCAATAAAACCATCTCAGAAGAATTTAAGTTATTTATGTGAAATAGCAGAAGAAATTGAAGAAAAAATATCTAGAAAGCTAGATATGATATCAGGGGGATCAACAACATCTTTGCCTCTATTATTTGATGATAAAATGCCAGAGAAAATAAATAATCTAAGAATAGGGGAGGCCTTAATTGTAGGTAGAGATTTAATAGATTACTGGGGATATGATTTAAATAAAATGCACAAAGATACCATGATTTTGAAAGCTGAGATTATTGAAATTAAAGAAAAACCCACATATCCCATAGGTGAAATGTTCTTAGATGCATTTGGAAATAAGCCTATTTATGAGGATAGAGGTATTAGAAAAAGGGCTATATTGGCAGTTGGTAAACAAGATTTTGTAAATGATAGAGACTTGCTACCTTTAGATGAAGGAGTAGAAATAGTTGGAAGTAGTAGTGATCATCTCATAGTAGATTTACAAAATTCTAAAAAAGATTTTAAAGTAGGAGATGTTATGAGTTTTGGAATGTTTTATTCATGCGCTCTTTATCTAACATCATCAAAATATGTGTTAAAAAAATACGTTGAACTGAAAGAGCTGCATAAAGAATATGCTTAGAAAGAAGAATTATTAGAATAATTAAGAAAAAACAATTATATGGAGGATTATTATGAATATAGAACAAAATTACACATTGGAACAGACAGGTAGTATTTCTAAATTTTTAAAGTTTTTTATACCATCACTATTAGGATTATTTTTATTTATTATACCACTACCTTTTGGAAAAATATTTAATGTATCAGGAGTTTCACCTGTAAATATAGGTGTTGGATTTATTTCAGAATTATTAAAACTTGCCATAGGTGATTATATACCAACAATTTGTTTAGTTATAATAGTTTTATCAGCAAGTTTATCTCTTATGGCAAAATGTATAAATATAAAAAATGAATTTTTAAAAAATATTTTAGATGTATCAGCATTTTGGTTATTCTTTAGAGTTGTTGGAGCAGTTTTCATGTTAATGATTTACTTTAATGTGGGACCAGAGTTTATAATATCTGAAGATACAGGTCATGTAATACTTGGGATTATGCCAAGTTTAATAGCATTATTTTTAATAGCAGGATTTTTACTTCCTTTAGTACTTGACTTTGGTTTAATGGATTTCTTTGGAACTATGATATCTAAGTTTATGAAAACTTTATTCTTAGTACCAGGAAGAGCAGCAGTAGATACATTATCTTCATGGTTAGGAGATGCTACACTTGGAATAATGATAACTAATACTCAATATAAACAAGGTTTCTATAATAAAAAAGAAAGTTGTATAATAGCAGTTTGTTTCTCATTAGTTTCATTACCATTTTCAACAGTTATAGCAGATCAACTTGGATTTATGAATAAATTTGTACCATTTTATTTAACAGTATGTGCAGCATCACTAGTATGTGCAATTATACTTCCAAGAATTTATCCACTATGCAAAATAAAAAATGAAACTTTCAATAATGTTCCTTATCAAGAAGAACAAGTATCAGAAGAAGGTGGATTAGTAAAACAAGGTTTACTAAATGCAATAACTAGAGCAGAAAATGCGCCAACACTTAATACTATATTAGTAAATGGATTTAAAAATATAGTTGATATATATATAAGCTTAATACCACTTGTATTAGCATGGGGAACAATATCTCTAGCTTTAGCAGAATTTACACCAGTGTTTACATGGATATCATATCCAGTAATTTTAATACTAGAATTACTTAAGATACCAAATGCAGCACAAGCAGCACCTGCAGTTTTAGTTGGATTTACAGATATGTTTATACCATCAGTAATGGTAAGTGGAGAAGGATTTGCTGAAATAACTAAATTTGTTATAGGAACACTTTCAATTTCACAACTTGTTTATATGACTGAAACAGGAGCAGTAATACTAAAGTCAGATATCCCTCTTAATTTAAAAGATTTAATGGTGATATTCTTAGTAAGAACAGCAATTTCACTTATGGTAATAGTGCCAATAGCACATATGTTATTTTAAAATAATTTACTGAATTAGTAGAATATATTAGTAGTATAGATAGATTTGTTTCAAAAACAATTTATTTATACTGCTTTTTTTATTGTTAAATTTAGGATTGTTAATATAATTATTTACAAATTAAATTAAATTGGTAAAATTATTATAGAAAGAATTTGCAGTTGAAGGGGAATAAATATGAAGTATTTTAATGAAACATATAAAAAAAGAGAATTTTTAAGAAGAAATGAATGGGCAGACACATATAGAGCAACACATGCAGTAACTGATGAGCATGTAACATTAAAAGTTTTAGCAAAAAAAAGTAATGATGAGGAATATATAAATAATCTATTAAAAGAAGTAGAAACTATAAAAACTATTAAAAACCCCAATTTAATTCATGTAAATAATATGTTCAAATATAGTGGATTTGGTAAAACATATTACTACATAGAAGGTGAGTATTTTAAAGGAGATAGTTTAAAAGAAGTAATAGAAAACTCCAAGATAGATATAAAAGAGTCTGTAAAAATAGTTGAAAGAGCAGCAGAGGGGATAAAGGAATTTCATGATAAAAATATATTATTTAATTCTTTAAATCTTGAAAATATACTTATGAATTCAAGAGAAATTATCAAGGTTGATGTTTTATCATATTTGGAGCATAAAACTTTCCAAGTAAAAGAAGATGAAAGCTTAGAAGAAAATAAATTTAATCCCCAAAAAGATATTTATGCATTAGGTGCAGTATTGTACTGTTTACTAAGTGGAAATCAAATATTTGATAATAATAAATATAAAAAAGATATTAAAGATGATATATTAATAAAAATCATAGATAGAGCAACTAATCCTCAGTGTGAATCTAGATATATAAACATAGATAGAATGATAATGGATTTGAAATCATATTTACAAACTGGTGATATAAAAAGCGATAATTATGATTACAATGATGAAATTTCAAATAAAAATAAGAAGCAAAAGAAACAAAAAAATAAAAAAGAAAAAGCTGAGAAAAAGACAAAGAAAGATAAAACTGAAGCCAAAAAAGCTCAAGCAACAAATAAAAAAGAAGATAAAGATAAAAAAGGTAAATTAGGAAAAACTTTTGCTGTTTGTACAACAGTTGCATTACTGGCAGGAGCAACAGTTTATGGTTATGAATATTTAGAAAAGAATGGATTTGAATTTAATAAGATAACAGCGTCTGATGAAAGTGATAAAGTTGAGTCGAATAAAGAATTAAAAGAAGAAAATAAAGTAGAAGAAACTAAAAAGGAAGAAAGTACAAAAGAAGAGCAAACTAATAAAAAAGAAGAAAATAAAACAGCTACTTCTAAAAAAGAAGAAAATAATAAAAAAACAGAAACTACTACTTCTTCAAATAATTCTAAAAAAGATAAAAATACTAGCGGTTCTAATAATAGCTCTAATAAGAATAACTCAACTAGCAGTGATGATTCAACTGATAAGGATAATACAAGTAGTAATATAAATAAACCTAACAGTAACACAAGTAAGCCAGATAGTAATACTAATAAACCTGACAGTAATACAAGTAAGCCAGATAGTGATACTAATAAACCTGATAGTAACACAAGTAAGCCGAATAATAATACAACTAAACCTAATAACAACTCAAGTAAACCAAATAATAACCAAAGTTCAGGGAATACAACTAAGCCTGAAGAAGGAAGTAATGATAGTGGAAGTGGTAACACTAATCAAACTCCAGCAGTTACTCCTGATACAGGTAATTCCACAGAAAATAATACTGGAGAAGTAGAAGCTACACCAGAAAATGAATTAGCTACTGAGTAAAATAACATAGTATAAAAAGAGCATATTTTTATTTAATGATAATAATATGCTTTTTTTATTGAAAAAAATTTTATTCTAAACTAATATTTTAATATAAATAAATTAAAAGAGGCGAAGTGAGTGAGAGATTTTAATGAAAGTTATACAATTAGGGATTTTGTAGATAAAAATAAGTGGTCAAACGTCTATATAGGCATAAATAATGAAACTAAGCAAAATATAATATTAAATATGCTGATTAATATAGATGGAAATGAAGGGAAAATAGAAAAATTTAAAGGGGAAGTAAATTTATTAAAAAATATTGATAATACCAATTTAGTATCAATAAATAATATGTACACAGAAAATAATAAAGGCAAAATGACTTATTTTATAGAAAGTGAGAATTTTGAAGGATTAACTTTAAAAGAGCTAAAAGAAGTTAGTGAAATAACTAAAATACAGTCTTTGCAAATGATTAGAGAAGTATTAAATGGTATATTGGAACTTAATAATATTGGTTTTAACTTTGAGAGTTTAAGTGAAGATGACATTATAGTAAATAATCAAGGCATAGTTAAAGTTAATACTTTAAACTTTATTAATAATCATCAAGGACATATTAACTGTGAAGAGGTTTTAAATTCAAGATTTCAAAAAAACTCAGATGTATTTGTTGTAGGAAGTATTTTATGCGAGTTACTTACAAATAAAAAAGATTTTAATACTAAAGACGATAATTTAGATTTAGATGAAAATTTAAAAGAAATTTTGGAAAAGTGTACTAATAAAAAACATAAATTAATACATAAGTATGAAGATGTAGAAGATTTTTTAAATGATATTATAAGCTACTTGGAAAGAGGGATTATATCATCTAAAGCAATTATAGACTTAGAACAATTAAAAGGTATTAAATCTAAATTAAAACCTAAAAATAATAAATATATAGCAATTTGCTCAACAGTAATTTTAGTATTATGTACATCTGCATTCGGAATAAAACACTTTTTAGATAATAGAAAGACAGAAAATCAAGTAAGTGCAACAGAAACTGCTATTGATGATTATGAAAATAAAACAGAAGAAAAAACACAAACTATGACTCCAACTGTAAATAAATATAATAGTAGCAATACAGTTAAACCAACTAATAAAAGTGAAGAAATCACAAATGAAAAAGATAATAATACTAATACAGAAAATAACAAAGATAATGAAGAAGACAATACAAATAGTGATAAAGACAATACCAAT
>JALFMW010000038.1 GCA_022782605.1 Clostridium sp.
CAATAAATGAAAAAATGAAATTGACTATACAGAAAAAACTTTTAATCCTTCAACAACTTGATGCATCATTAAATAGCCAAGAGGCATAGCAAAACATTATATCTAGATGAAACAGATTATTCATTAGCAAGCAAGAAGCAGTCAAGTTGTATGGACTTATAGGCAATTAAATGGTATATTGTAGTTGAAGATCATAGATACAAAGATGTGGAAAATTTGCAATTCTGGAGCCACTTTTAGAGCCACTCTGCTAGAGATTAGCAGGAATAAACTAAAATATAAAGGTAATAAAAGCCCCATTTTTAAATGAAATTAACGAGTGGCAGTGGTAAAAAGCCTTAAAAATGCTAGTCTTGTGGAAGCGGTAAGAAATATAAACAATGTTGTGGTAAGTAACCTCGCAAGGCCTTATAAATAAAGGGTTTGCTGGTTTTACTATGATTACAATATTTAGGTGATTTTAGGCATGCCCATTGCCTTAGATAAATTTTAGATAAACTATAAAACCTTATATTCCCTTATAAAATAAGGGTAAAACGTGTATTTCAACTTTAGTTTTAAATTGAATACAAAACGTATCTAAAAAAATAAAAATTGACTATCTAAGTTTTGTCAATACTAAATTTATATAAATATTATACCACGACAAAAATCACGAAAATAGGCATTTTTTAAATTTTTCGTGTATTATAGTAATATATGTGATAAAATGAATTTGTTAATTTATTTTGAAGGTTGTATTATTTTTGCACATTGTATATAACATTCTTAATATTTTTGTTGAACATGCAGTTAGGCTTTCATAGTAATGTTTGCCTTCTGCTTTTTTTGTTAAATAATAATTATAAACTGGATGATTAGGACATTGATGACCTAATTTAACTACCATTTGGCTAATATTAAATAATATCCATCTTGCATATTTATTCCCTCGTTTAGAGATTGTTCCATGAACATTAATACTTTTTCCTGATTGTATAATTGTTGGATCTAAACCACAAAAAGCAATTAGTTGTTTATGATTATCAAATCTTGTAATATCTCCAAGTTCTCCAAGTAATTCAGTTGTTAATACTTCTCCAATACCATAAAATGAATTAATAATATCAAAGTAAGGTGACTTTTTTGCTGTTTCAATCATCTTGTTTTTTAACTCATTTATTGTCTTAGTGTTTTCTTGTAAAATACTTGCCATATCTGATAAATTTTTAACATCTGAATGTTCTTTATCTACTCCTGGATAAGAATTAAGAGAAATCTCTTTAATTTTATTTGCTAATCTTTTGTAATAATAATCATGTCTTGAATTGGTTTTATATAAGTTGTTATATAAAGCATCAATTCTTTTTTCTTTAACAATATAAGCATGAGGAAATGTTTTTATAAAATTTAAAGCTGTTTCTTCATAAATTCTACTGCCTTTGAATATTTCTTCAAACTCTGGAAAACAAATATTAATCAATCTCTTATATCTATTTTTACAACTAACATTTAACTGTGTTAGATAAAAATATTGTCTTGTCATTGCTTTTAAATTTGCATATAAATCTTTCTTTGATAAATCGTGATATTCTACTTCATTAACAAAAAATAACTTGGCTAATCTCATACAATCTTTAGTATCTGTTTTTGTTTTCCTTAAAGTATCATAATTATTTTTAGTAGTTAAACTATTTATTACTAAAGTATTAAACTCATTTTCTTTAAAATATCTTTCTACTGATAAATGATAGATTCCTGTTGATTCCATAAATATTGTTAAATCATCTAATTTAAAATTATTAATTTGATTTTTTAATTCATCAAAATCTTTTAAATTATGTTTAATTTCTTTTGGTTCAATTAATACTTCTCCATACTCTGTAGATAACATTACCATACTTTTTCCTTTAGCAACATCTACACTTAATACTGATTTCATTATTTACTCCTTTCTGAATTTAAGTCTTCTGTTTCCACCATTATTTCATCAAGCTTGTTATATAGATTCTTTGACCTCACTATCTTAAACTAAATTAATAATAGAAATAAAAGTTGAACTGTCAATTTGTTAGATTCTAAGACCTCTGTAATTTGCTGTTCTCACTTAAACTCTTGGTAAATAATTTAACACAAAAAAATAAGATATAAATATTAAATTATTTACATCTTAAAGTATACTTGTAATTTATCTTTCTATCTTTTTTAGAAACAAAAAATAAAACATAATTCCATCTATTAAAAAATCATATTTTAGATTTTGGAT
The DNA here is from genome assembly GCA_022782605.1 of Clostridium sp. Classification (GTDB taxonomy): domain Bacteria; phylum Bacillota; class Clostridia; order Peptostreptococcales; family Peptostreptococcaceae; genus Terrisporobacter. Next base: position 2,246 of record JALFMW010000038.1, read on the forward strand.
TTTTTATTAATTTAATTTTATACATTACATCATCAGCAATATCAATTAAATGTTCTACAGATTTATAATTACCTTTTAAATCTGATGAAAATTCTATGCTTATACTAGTGCATTTATGTTTTTCTTTATTATAAATATTACTATACTTATAACTACTCTAATATAGGTAAATTTTTATCAAAATTTCCATAGTTTTTCATAGGCTTTGAATCATACATACCAATTACTATATTATCTTCATAATATTCATTA
>JALFMW010000111.1 GCA_022782605.1 Clostridium sp.
ATGGATTATATTTTAAAACATTTAAAAGTAATTTTTTAGTTGCATCAACTACAACCTTTACATTATGATCTTTTACATGTTCCATTATTCTTTCGTATAAATCTTCTTTTAATGTGGAAGGTATGCTTCCTGCCAAAATTAATATATCATCTTTATCTAACTCATTTAATTTATCAAATAATTCCTTAAGCTTTTCATCACTTATATGTGGTCCCCCACCATTTATTTCAGTTTCTTCTTCACTCTTTATTTTTACATTAATTCTTGTAAAACCATTATCTAAATTTATAAAATCAGATTTAACATTTAACTCATATAAAGAATTTCTTATAAAGTCTCCTGTAAATCCGCTTAAAAATCCAGTAGCTACACTATCATGTCCCAAAGTCTTTAAAATTCGCGAAACATTTATTCCCTTTCCACCTGGATATACATTTTCACTATTTACTCTATTAACATGACCTTTATTCAGGTGTTCGAGATTAATGACATAATCTATTGATGGATTTAATGTTACAGTGTATATCACTTTATTCGCCTCCTTTTTCATGGATATATATTATATTTCTCATTAACTTCTTTTGTTATCCTAATATGATAATATATGAAAACGATTTTTCCCAAAAGACAAAAAATTTCTCTTAATTAAAAGAGAAATTTATCTTTGTATATTTTTTAAATTGTTTTTATTGTTTTGTCATATTTCTTACTTAAAATAGCTTTATAAATTTTTCATATAATTTATTTTCACAAATATTTATAACTTTAGATGTAGTATTAAGTCTATTATATATACTTGAGAAAACTTGCTCATAATCAAGAATTTTTTCACTATTAAGTGCCAACATTATTACCAGTCTGACTTTTCCATACTCCCAATCTATAGGTTCTTTTAAAATTGCAACTACAATTTTATTTTCCTTTATATTACCTTTTGCACCATGAGGCATTGCCACAAAGTTTCCTATTTCTGTTGTAGCAATTTTTTCCCTTTCAAAATAAGAATTTTTCATTTCTAAATCTATAATATCTTTTTTTAATAAAGAATCACTCATAAATTCAAGAATTTCTTCTTTATTTTTTAAATCCAAATCATAAAAGAATAAATCTCTATCAAAGAAATCTCTAATATTCACATCTTCATAGACATAACCTGTGTCCATAAATTTTTCTATAATTTTTATTTCTTTTTCAGTTAAAAAAGGCGAAACATTAATAACAGGTATTTTATTGTAGTCTAGAGGCATAGTTGAAATTAAAAAATCAACATCTAAAATATTTATATAATCGATTAAATAAGATGGTATTATTTTTATAATTTCTATTCTATCCTTAAATATTTTTTGAAGTTTTGTGTTAATAAGCATTGATGTTCCTGCACCTGATGCACATACTATTATCACTCTAAATACTTTTATTTTTTTGTTACTAGAGTACCTTTCAACTGCTCCTCCAACATGAACAGCAATATTTGATACCTCATCTTCTTCAATTTTTAAATTAAGTTCTTTTTCTATGGTTTTTTTTGCAATCTTTGCTAATTCATATGCATAAGGATACTTGATTTTCACTACATTATTTACCACACTGTAATTTGAAATTCCAAGTTTCTCTTTTTTGATAAGGTTGTTTATATGATTATATAAACATTCTGTAAAAAATTCATCTTTACTAATATCAATTGCTGTGGCTAATTTTAAGTTTTTACAAAAATCCCCTATGGCCTTAATAATTTTTTCTTTATTTATATCATCATTCATTATAGCTTCGCGTTTAATTTTATAACTTTTTATATATTCTTCTATAAATTTTTCATAAGAACTATAATTACTTCTACTTAACTTAACAAAAATTGTACTACATAAGTTTTTAAACTCTATATCACTTAATATTAAATCTATATTATTTAATGATTTTAATATTTCATTTTTCAGTTCAAAAGTATTTTTATTAATATCTTCACTTAAGAAATCATTTAGTGATAACTCATTGTCTCTTCTAGAGCACAAGTCTACTATGCATTTTACAATTTCATCTTCAGTAGCCTCTACACCTAAACCATATTTATGTTTTGATACAATATTAACATTATATTTATTTAGAATTTCTTTGACTTCTTTTAAATCATTTTTTACTGAAGATACACTTATAAACATTGCATCTGCCAATTCCTCAATCTTTATGCTACTATCTTTTTCAAGATTTAAATTAAGCATAGTCTTTATAATAAACTCAATTCTATCAATATTTCCTATATTATTGTTACTACACTTATCTACTTCAATTTTACCTTCTAGTTTATAGCCTACTCCCCTAATAGAAACTATTTTTGTATCTTTTAATTGTTTATTAATATCCTTTATTTCACTTTGGATAGTTTTTGTTGAACAACCAATTTCCTCACTTAAAGCCAAACTACTTACAGGATGGCTAAGCTTTTTTAGTATTTCTATTATAGCCAAGGCCCTTGCACTTAAATTATTCATACTAATCCCTCTTTTGTTTATCTAATATATAGATTTTAACAAAATGCCCCCATATTATTTTTAAAGTTTATTTTTTTAGTTTTGCTAAAGCATCAGCAAAAGGATTGTTGAAACTTTCTTCTTTTTTATTTTGATTTTTTAAATACTTTTGTATATCCTTCTTAGATGCAATTTTCTTTTCTTCTTGTTTTCTTTTGTTAAATGAAGATAGTTTTTCTCTATATCCACATGAACAAGCAAACATTTTATTTTCACCTTCGCCTCTAAGTTCTAATTTTTTGTGACAATTAGGACATCTAGAGTTTGTAATTTGTGATACAGTTTTTCTTGTATTACACTGTCTATCTTCACAAATAAGCATCTTACCTTTTTTCCCATTAACTTCAAGCATGAACTTGCCACAGTTTGGGCATTTATTTTTAGTTAAATTATCATGTTTAAATTTACTATCACTTTTATTTATTTCTTTTACTACTTCTTTAGTATACTCCCTTATTTCTTCTATAAAAGTATTTTTATTGTCTTTTCCACGCGAAATATTTGTAAGCTTAGTTTCCCATTCTGCTGTCAGTGATGGTGTCTTTAGTTTTTCTGGCGCTAAGTCCAGTAGTTGTCTACCTTTTGATGTTATATGAATTTCTTTATTATTTTTCTTTTCCACTAAAAATGAATTAAATAGTTTTTCTATAATATCTGCTCTTGTAGCAACTGTTCCTAAATTATTTTTTTCCATCTCCGTAAGTAAAGTTCCTTCATTTAAATAAGCTGGTGGATTTGTTTTACCAGTTTTAACTTTTACTTCTTCTATTTTTAAAATATCATTTACTAATACTTCTGGAATAGTATTTAATTTTTCTTCTTCATCATCACCATAGGCCTCTGTGAAACCTAAGTTAACAACTTTATTTCCTTTAACTCTAAGTATTTCACCTTCACACACACCAGTTATTGTTGTTTCCACATATTCAAATGGAGGACAAAGTACACTTAAAAATCTTTTTACTACTAAATCATATATTTTTCTTTCTTTATCACTTAAATCACCAAGAAATACTCTTTCTTCAGTTGGTATGATTGCATGATGGTCACTTACCTTTGAATTATCAACAAAAGACTTATTTGCTTTTATATTAGTTTTTAATAACTTATTACAAACTTTTGAATAATCACTTACATTTACAGCTTTAATTCTATCTTTTAAAGTGTCTACTATATCTGTAGTTAAATATCTAGAATCTGTTCTTGGATATGTAAGAACTTTGTGATGTTCATAAAGTTTTTGCATAATTGAAAGTGTTTCTTTTGCACTAAAACCAAATCTTTTATTTGCATCTCTTTGTAATTCTGTTAAATCATATAAAGGTTTAGAATATCTTTTTTTATCTACTTTTTTTACATCTGTTATTTTTATTTCTTTATTATTAAATTTCCTTGCTATATTTTCTATTTTTTCTTCATTAAAAGAAGTGGCAGAATTATTTTTCTTATCTATCCAATTCATTTTGAAATTAGAACTTCCCTTTTTAGTAGAAACTTCTATAGAATAGTATTCCTTAGGTACAAACTTTCTGATTTCTTCTTCTCTTTTTAAAATCATTCCAAGAGTTGGTGTTTGTACTCTACCACAAGAAAGTTGAGCATTGTATTTTGTAGTTAATGCACGAGTTGCATTTATTCCCACAAACCAATCAGCTTCAGCTCTTGCTATTGCTGAATAATATAAATTATTATACTTACTTCCATCTTTTAATTTATTAAATCCTTCTTTAATAGCCTTGTCAGTACTTGATGAAATCCAAAGACGTTTTATTGGCTTTTTAACATGTGCTTTTTCTATTATCCATCTAGCAACAAGTTCTCCTTCTCTTCCTGCATCTGTAGCAATTACAATTTCAGAAACATCCGCTCTGTTTAATTGTGCTTTTACTGTGTTAAACTGCTTAGCTGTTTTTTTGATTACTAAAGTTTTTAATTTAGGTGGAAGTATTGGTAAATCTTCCATCTTCCATGATTTATATTTTTCACCATAGCTTTCTGGATCTGCTAGTGTTACTAGATGACCCAGTGCCCAAGTTACTATATATTTACTTCCTTCTATATATCCATTTTTATCTTTATTACAATTTAATACTCTAGCAATATCCCTTCCCACTGAAGGTTTTTCTGCTAATACTAATATTTTTTTCATTTTAATCCTTCCTTATTTTAAATATCTCTTAAAATAATTTCATTATAAGTTTATTTATGATAATAATTTTACCATATAATTTCTTTACTTCATAGCTATGTGCTAAACTATTACTATATTATAAATTTAGAGGTGATTTAGTGATATTAGATTTAGTAAAAAAGAGTAGAAGCTATAGAATTTTTGATGAAAGTTATAAATTAAAAAAAGAAGATTTAATAGATTTAATAGAACTTGCTAGATTTTCTCCTTGTGGAAAAAACGGACAGTATTTAAGATTTATTCCCATATATCAAGAAGAAATCTTAAAAAAGATATATCCTTATCTTGCATGGGCTGCATATTTAAAAGATTGGAATGGTCCAACTGAAGGTGAAAGACCTACTGGTATAATTTTAGTAGTATCTAATGAAGGTTCTCTAAATGATGCTATTTTATCATGTGATATGGGAATTGTTAGTCAAAGTATTATGCTAGGTGCTACAGAAAAAAATCTTGGTGGATGTATGATTAGAGCTTTAAACAGAAAGAAAATTGCAAAAGTTTTAAATTTACCTGAAAATTATGTAATACATATAGCTCTTGCCATTGGAAAACCAGCCCAAAATGTGATTGTTGAAGACATCAATGAAGGTGATGACATAAAATATTGGATGGATAAGGATAAAACTCATCATGTTCCAAAAATTATCCTTGACGAGTTGATAATAGATTAAAACTAAAAAAATAACTGTACCATATAAACTTTAATCATTTAAAGCTTTATGTACAGTTATTTTTTATAATTTATTTTTATTCACTTTCAACAAGTCTCCAAATTCCCATTTTAGGACTTATAAATAAGTCTTTTCTATATTTAAGTACTTTATCCACTTCATAACTTGATTTAACTAAGCCTGAGTGTATAAGTACTTTTGCTATTTTACCTATTCTCATTTCCTCTTTTTCTTTAAGCATATCTACTATTTTTTCTGAGATTATATCCATTTCTTCTTTAGTGTATTTCATGTTTGTCTCCTTTATAGCTTATTTTTTATAACCAGTATCAAAATCTATTATATTAAATAATTCTTCATTATTCAAAAATCTATTTAAATTTTCCATATTTACATAAAAAGTACATTATTAGTTTCAGCTAAATCGTAAACTCCTAAAATAGGATGAGTATATCATATCATTTTAATGTTTTTCAAAATATTAATTTTATTTAAATTAGTCATTTCAATATTAACTGGTGTTATAGATATATATCCCTCATTAACACAAGCTATATCACTATCCTCATCTTGTTCTAATTCCTTCATAGTGCCCTTTACCCAGAAGTATTTTTGTCCAAAAGGACTTATTCTCTCTTCCATTACTTGATCATAACATCTCTTACCTAATTTAGTTATCTTATATCCTTTTATTTCTGTAGCTGGTATATTTACATTTAAAATACAATCATTTAACAAGTCAAACTTATCTTTTATATTATTTATAAGATGAACTATATATTTAGATGCTTGTCTATAAACTTCCTTTTTTACATTTAAATCGTTATATGATATGGCAATTGATGGCTTATTTAATATAAAACCTTCTAATGCTGCCGATACAGTTCCAGAATATATAACATCTGTACCTAAATTAGAACCATTATTTATTCCACTTAAAACTAAATCTATATTTATATCTTTAAATAAACCTTCTATCCCTATTTTTACACAGTCTGCTGGTGTTCCTGATATACTGTAAGCTTTTATATTTTCATCTATATACTCTTCTTTTACCATTATTGGAGAGTGTAGTGTTATGGCATGTCCTGTGGCACTTCTTTGACTATCTGGTGCAACAACATATATATTTGCAATATTAGATAATTCCCTAGCTAATTCAATAATTCCGTATGCGTATATTCCATCATCATTAGTTATCAATATATTCATTAAAATTCCTCCTCTTATATATATTTATTTTGCCATAAGTATTACTTCTTATCAATTTATTTAACTTAATAAAAAAATATGCACATAAATAGTTTGAAATCTATTCATGTGCATATCTTAGAATTATATTTATTTTTTATTTTCTATAATATTATTTATAATCCCCTTACATCTACCACAACCAGTACCTGCTTTAGTTTCTTTCATAACTTTTTCTACAGTATCTGCACCATTTTTTACTGCTGATACAACTTCATTCACCGATATGTTTTGACACTTACAAACATTTTGTACTAAAGCATCAACCTCATTGTATTCTTCATCATTATCAATAACTAAACCAGTCATATCTTTAACTTCTTTTACTGTTCTTGCACCTTGAGCTTGAGCTGCTCTAACTTTTATATATTTTTCTTTATCTAAAATCATATGTACTCTCCTTATCTCTTGATTAATTTAATTTTCAAATTTATTATTCCACTTAAAATATTAGTTTATACTTTGTCTAATATATAGATTTCTTATACTTATCTATATTGCAATAAACAATAAATACAAATTCTCTATTTGTGCTAACCTGTGGGAAATAAAAAAAGAATGGGTAAAACATATTGTATATCCTGGTGAAGATTTATTTAAATATGTTAATTTATAGTAAATTATGTTATAATCTTATTCTAATTGATAATAAAAATCATTTTTAAATATTTCATCGGAGGTTTTACATAATGTGGATTGTTTTTGCATTTGGAGCAGCATTATTTGCAGGGCTAACTTCTATTCTTGCCAAATGTGGTATTAAAAATACTGACTCTAATGTTGCTACAGCACTTAGAACTATTGTTGTTCTAATATTTTCATGGATTATGGTATTCATATCAGGCAGTCAAAGTACACTTACTTCCATAAATACAAAAACATTAGTTTTTCTTATTTTATCGGGAATAGCTACTGGGGCTTCATGGCTTTGTTATTTCAAAGCTTTGCAAATTGGCGATGTTAATAAAGTTACACCAATAGATAAATCTAGTACCATTTTAACAATGATTATGGCATTTATTTTATTAGGAGAAGAAATAACTCTTATTAAAGCTATTGCTATGGTTTTAATTGGTATAGGAACTTATCTTATGATTACTAAAAAAGAAAATGTAAAAGTTGAGAAAAAAAATAATGCTTGGCTAATCTATGCCTTAGGATCAGCTATTTTTGCCAGTTTAACTTCCATTCTTGGTAAAATTGGTATTGAAGGTATTGATTCTACATTAGGTACAGCAATTAGAACAATTGTAGTTCTTATAATGGCTTGGATAGTTGTATTTGTTACAAAAAAGCAAAATACTATTAGAAATATTGATAAAAGTAGCTGGATTTTCTTATTTTTATCTGGACTTGCAACTGGTGGTTCATGGCTTTGTTACTACAGGGCATTACAAACAGGTCCTGCCAGTGTAGTTGTTCCCATAGACAAACTTAGTATTTTAGTAACTATAGCATTTTCTTATATAGTATTTAAAGAAAAGTTAAATAAAAAATCTGCTCTAGGTCTTTTATTAATTGTTATGGGTACATTATCACTATTATTCTAAATAAAATTTATAATAAAGCTATAAGTTACTTTTAAAACTTATAGCTTTATTTTTGATAAAATTACATACTCATATCATTATAAATTTTAAGAATATTTTTCTTAATTCTATTAAAATTATTATTGGAGGTGTAATTATGATAAATTTAACTACTAAAGAAAGAATGCTACTAGAAGATGAAAAGTCACATGAGGAGCTTTGTGTATCAAAGTATAAAGATTATGCTTCAAAAGCTAAATGTCAAGAATTAAGCAGTCTATTTTCATCTTTATCACAAAAAGAACAACAACATTTAGATTCTATTAATCAAATTTTAAGTGGTACTGTGCCAAATGTTAACTCTGGTAGCCAAAATCAACAGAGTAACATGCAACAAACACAATTAAATAATACAAGTAATATGCCAAATTTACAAAGTACAGTTAGCAAAACTTATGATGAAAATGATAAAATGCTTTGTCAAGATTCATTATCTACAGAAAAATTTATTTCTTCTACATATAATACTGCGATTTTTGAATTTTCAGATACACAAATTAGACAAGTATTAAATCACATTCAAAAAGAAGAGCAAGAACACGGCGAAAAGATTTACAATTATATGAATCAACATGGTATGTATAACTAATATTTTTTATTATCTAAAAATAGGTATAGTTACTATATAGTAAAGTACCTATTTCTAGGTATAAATTCATTAATTTTCTTTCCCATAAAGTCTAATTCCAACTAACAAACATCCATCCATATATTCATAATTATTTTTATCTAAAAACTCTACAATTTCATCACTACCTGCACCAGGTTGTATAATTAACCCCTTAAATTTCTTTTTATTTTCTTTTAAAATCTTAATTCCAGCTGGTGGATTTATACATAAATCTATTATATCAATTTCATCATCTACATCATTTAAAGAGTTAAGTTCTTTTCCCACACAATAAACTTTATAACCACTATTTATTAATTCATGCTTTATTTTATATGCATACTTTTCCTCATTTAAAGTATCACCAACAACTACAAATGTGTCATATTTCATAACTTTTCTTAAATCCATATTTTCACCTCCAAAAACTTATCTACTATTTTCTATTATTCTATTTTTTCACTTCATTTATAATAAACATTTAGTTTAAATTTAATATTTCAATTATCATAACTAAAAATGATATATTCTCCTTCTAAGTAAAAAAGTCATATGGAAATTATCCATATGACTTTTTTATTAACTATTTTGTACTATTCTATTTCTTATTTGTTCCATTCGACTATCAAGTTCTGCACTAATTTTAGCACATTCAACAAGTTCTTCTGCTAGTACATCTGCTTCTTGTTGTGGTATATTTTTTTTATAACGTAATTTATGCTCTAAACTTGCCCAAAAGTCCATAGCTATAGTTCTTAATTGAACCTCAACCTTCATATTTTTCTTTTCATTTTGTAAAAATATAGGAACTTCTATAATTAAATGTAAACTCCTATATCCACTTTCTTTTGGTTTTTTAATATAATCTTTTATTTCAATTAAGGTTACATCATCTTGTTGTAACAAGCAATCTGCAAGTAAATATATATCTTCTGGAAAAGAACATATAACCCTTACCCCTGCAATATCATTTATATTTTTTTCAATTGACTCAAGAGTAATTGGGTAATTCTTTCTAGTTAATTTTTTTACTATACCTTCTGGTGACTTTAACCTAGTTTTTATTGTTTCTATTGGGTTTCTATCATATTGCAATGAAAATTGCTCATTTAATACTTTGAATTTTGTTTCTACTTCCATTATTGCACAGCGATAATAAGACATTAACTGATTTATCGGCATCATATTTTGTTGAAACACATCTAAAACATTATTATCAATTAACCCCTTTATAAATTGATTTTTTATTTGTTCTTTTATCATTTATAAACTTTTCCTCCATCATTGCAATAAATTATATCCATATTTATATCTTAACACTCTTCCAAGTATCATAAATATCTTTATTATAAAGTTCCTCATTATCTATTATCGGTAGATTTAGCACACAGTTATTATCTTCATCAATATTTAAGAATCCTCTTCTTAAGTCTTCAACACTTAACTTCATTTTATATAAATCATCCTTAAAATACTCAGGATGCATTAAATAAGATGCTGCTGTAACATCCCAGTTATAAGTACCATTTATACCAAACTTATCCAAGTTATAATCAAACCAATAATCTGTACTATTTTTTATATAACTAACAATAGGGTTAGAATAATCACTTAATTCTCTCTCATAATCTTCTCTCGTAACGAGAACTTTTAAACAGTTATTGCCTGTGATAACAGATACATTTTTTCCCTTTGTTAATACTGTGTAAGTAGCCATTGGATCACAGGAGAAATTTAGTTCATCCATTTCTCTCTTTGCAAATATAAGAGGCTTCGTTATTCCTCCCATTAAAACTATTTCTTTTACTTTCTCAAAAAAGGTATTGTCTTTTAAATATGCTCCATAAAGATTTGTTAAAGAACCTGTAGCTAGTATTGATAACTCTCCTTTGTACTCATTAGCCATTTTAACTAAATAATCACTAGCTTCATTATCCAAGTCTTCTGGATTTTTACCACCTTTTAATACTGGTAATTCTTCTACTTTCAACTCTTTTATCATTTTTAAAGTATTAGGATAAACAACTTCAACTTTATTATTACCATAAGTTGTAGTAACCCCTAATAAATTTACATCTTTATTTCCTAGTAAGTAAATTAATGTTAAGCCATCATCCACATCACAATCTGGCACTCCATAAGTATTGTCACAATCAAATATTACATTCTTCATAAACTATCCTCTTTCAACATTCAATTCATTTTTATCATACTTAAAATAAGATATTGATTCTTTTTTTATCTCTATTCCTACTTTATTTCCTAATTTAAAATAATCTTTATTTAATATATCTACACTAGATTTTACTATTAATTCTTTTTCATTTTTGCTTAGTATTACTTCAACATAATCACCTAAATAGTTAATATTTTTAATTTTGAAATCTTTATTATTTTCATTTATAGTAATTGAAGATGGTCTAATCATTACTTCATATAATCCTTCTGATTTATCACATTTTAACTGAAAATCATCACATTTAAAAATATTATTTTCAACTTTTCCTACAAAGTAATTATTTCTGCCAAAGTAATCTGCTACTTCTTTTGAAATTGGAGAAGTGTACATATTATAGGGATTATCATACTGTATTATATCTCCCTTCATCATAAGGGCTATTCTATCTGAAAGCTGTAATGCTTCGTTTTTGTCATGAGTTACTAAAATCATAGTAATTTTATTTTTTATTTGCAGATTTTTAACAAGCCTACCCATCTCTTCTCTAAGTTTTTCATCTAATCCTGAAAATGGTTCATCTAAAAGTAAAATCTTAGGATCTGCAGCTAAAGCTCTGGCTAGTGCTACTCTTTGCATTTGACCACCAGATAATTCTTTTATTTTTCTATTTTCAAACCCTTCTAGTTGAACATCTTTAAGAAGTTTTTTTATAACTTGATTTTGCTCTTTTTTAGGTATTTTTTTTAAGTTCATAGCAAAAGCAATATTTTTTTCCACAGATAAGTGGGGGAATAATCTTAAATCTTGAAATACTATTACTGTTCCTCTTTTGTGAGGCTCTTTTTTTTGAATTTCTTCTCCAAATAAAATTACTTTACCTTCTTTTAATTCATTTAAACCTGCTATAGTCTTTAATAAAGTACTTTTACCACAACCAGATTGACCTAGAAGAGATATAAACTCTCCTTCTTTTATGTCTAAATTTATATTATGAAGAATTTCCTTTTCTCCTATATTAACTTTTATATTTTCTAATTTTAAGCTCATTTATTTCACCTATTTCTATATACCGTAGAAGTCTGTATTTACATTTATATTTTTATTTATTTTCCAAACTATAATTTTAAAAATACTAAATATGATTAAAGTTATTCCAAGAAAGACAAGGGAGTAAACTGATGCCATATTTCTATTTCCACCTGATAAGTAAGGAAACATTACAATTGCAAAAGTTTTAACTTTACCTCCTCCTATTAAAAGTGTTAAAAAATACTGACTAAAGGAAACTATATATGACATACTAAGAGAAGATAAAATCACTGGGGATAATATGGGTAATGTAACCTTTGTAAATGCTTGAAAAGTATTTGCTCCTAATACTTTTGCTTGTTCTTCTAACTTATTTCCAATAGCCATTGTCCCGTCCATCAAAAGTCTTGTAGCATATGGCAAAGAATAAATTAAATGAACAATTATCACGCCTAAAATACTATTACTAAGTCCCCATTTTATAAATAACACATGTATTCCCATGGCAAATACTGTTGCAGGTATTAAAAATGGTAATATTGTAACAAAATAAAGTTGTCTTTTACCTTTAAAATCATAAAAAACAAAAGCTCTCGCTGTCATCATTCCAATAATAACTGACAACATTGCTACTATCATAGATAATACAATACTTGACACAAAAAGTTTTGTCATCTCCTCTTTTCGTGAGAATATTTCATTTAAAGCTCTTAGTGAATATGTTTGTGGTAATAAATCTGGCCACGCCCATCTCTCTGTAAATGACCATATTATTAAGTTTAATAATGGTAATAATATACAAATACCTACTATAATTAATATAATCTTATTAATTTTATTCTTTTTCACGTTTTCACCTATTTTTCTTTCATTGATGGAATATTATTTTTTACTAAATTATAATAAATTACTGCTGATATTAAAGAAATTATAATTGTTATTCCGTTCAAAGCCATAGCATATGGTCTATTTTGTAAGTTAGGATGGGTATATTGAATATATGATAAAACAGGCAATGCTTTTGGCAAAGTTGGACCTAATAATTGAGGTATTTCATAAGCTCCTAAAGCAAAGACAAATATAATCAAAAACCCACTTAAAATAGTATTTTTGCATAGTGGCAAAGTTACTCTTTTAAAAGTTTCATATTTACTTGCTCCCAAGTTTATGGCAGCTTCTCCCAAACTATCATTGATGTTTGACATTATAGATAGAACAAAATAAATTATAAAAGGTACCTCTTTCCATAAATATGCCAAAATTATTCCTATGCCATATTTATCATATACTAAATTTATAAATTGATCCTGACTAGAGATAATACCTAAATAATACAGTATTCTAGCTAAAAGTCCACTTTTAGAGAAAATATTTAATATAAAAATAGCCACAACTATATGTGGTACTACAACAGGAATTTCAATTAGCTTTTCATAAAACCATTTAGTTTTTTTATTCATTACTATAACAGCACAAATTAATGTTCCAATTATTACTGCAAATATTGATGATGTAAAGGAAATATATAAACTAAATAGTATTGAGCTTTTCATCTGAGATGATGAAAGTACTTCTTGGTAGTATTTTAATGTGGGCTCCCTTAAACCAAAAGTAGGAATCACCCCAAAACTTTGAGTGATCCCATTAATAAGCCCTATCATAAATATTACTAAAAGTATTATTTGTGGTATTAATAATAAGTAAGGCGTATATTTCTTTTTCATTATTTTCCAACAACCTCTTCTAACCAAATTTCTTCGATTATTGGAACTAAACCAGCTGGCATTTCAGGAAGTCTTTTTAATAATAGTTCATCTTGAGCTATTGTACCTTTTCCTATATCAACTTTATCAAACATTTCTTTTTCTTCATCAGTTAATTTTTCATTGTCAACTACAGGTATACTCTTTAAATCATCAAGTCTTGATGCTTGTATTTCTGCACTTATCATTTCATTTATAGCTACCATTGCACCTGCTTTATTTCCACTGTTTTTAGCTATTGCCATGTAGTTAGTATTTCCTATAGTTCCTTTATCAAATAAGAAAGTTTTTGTAGTATCAGTGTAGTTTCCATTTTCTATTCCTCTAGCAACTGCATATGCGGTATAAGTCATATTCATTACTACTTCATTATCCATGAACATATTGTTTAATGCTGTTGAATCTGAAGGGAAAGACTTACCTTCATTCCATAAATAAGGATTTAATTTAACTAAATAATCAAGAGCTGGCTGTATAGCCTTCTTAACTGTTTCTTTATCTTCTTTCATATCTTGGAATTGTTCATATCCACATATATCATATATTACATTACGAACAAAAGCACTTCCTGTAAAGTCTGGTAAAGCTGGGTATGTAACTTTTCCTTTATTTGCTTTTGCAAATTCTAATAATTCCTCAGTAGATTTTGGTGCATCACTTGTAACTGCACTATCATGCATAAATACTAATTGTGCTTTTCCATATGGTGCTTCATATCCTTCAGTTGGATATCCAAAATCATATTTATTTTCATCTGCATTTAAATCAAGATATTTTTCTGCATTTGGAAGCTTATCTAAGAAAGGTCCATAAAGCATATCATTTTCTTTAGCTGATTTAAAGTTTTCACCATTGATCCATATCATATCAATACTTCCATTTTCTTCACCTGCTTGTATTTCTCCAGATAATTGGCTAAGAACTTGATCTATATCCATTGGAACTCTTTCCATTGTTATATCATATTTTTCTTTCATTTTTGGTGCAAAAACATTATCTAACCAAGCATTTAAATCTTCATCTCCGCCCCAGCCATAAAACGTAACTGTACTTCCTTTTGACTCTTCTAATATCTCTTCCCATTTCATATTATCTACATTCATAGCTATATCACTACTTTTTGAGCATGCTACCATAGATAACATCATTATTAATGTCATTAAAATTGCTATAATTTTTTTCATCTGTCTTCTCCTCGATTATTAATTTTTTCTCTAGTTTTTAAGTCATAATTTATTATTTAAATTTAAATAATGCTCTGTTCATTAAGGATTTAATACCTAGTGGTATTTCTTCATCTACATTTAGTATTAGTGATAATAGATGATAAGAATTTTTAAATCCTTTTCTTCTAAAATTCCCTACACATGATGCACAATAAGTAAATAGTTCCTTTTCCCCAACCAAAGATACAGATTTAGCCATATTTTCAGCTATATCTTTTTCTTTAGTAGCAGCACATCCACCTAGACCACAACATTGTGTATCTTTAAATGAATCTTTTATTTCACCTTCAATAAATGGTGTTATTGTCTTAAAAAATAATTTTTCCTTTCTATCAGGACATGGATAATATAAAGGTAAACAAGTATCCTTTATTTTTTCGCCCATATTAAGCTCCTTTAGCTTTTCATAAATAGTTACAATTTTTATATCTAACTTTTCTCCTAAAAAATAATAACAATTAGGACAAACTACTATAATTTCTTCAATGTTTTCTTTTGAAATAGTGTCTCTTAATCTTTGTAAATTTTTATTGGCATCTTCCTTTAATCCCAATTCATCTATCGGCTTTTGACAACAATCAAATATTACACCTATATCATATTTAATGAAAGTATTAATTAATGCTTTTGATGTTTTTGGATAAAAAGATATAAAATTACATCCTGGAAATAAGACTGATTTTTTATTAGAATTTTTGTAGTTGGCAAATATATAAGGATTTTTTTCTCTTAATAACATATTATAATTTTTATCAATAAGCTTTTTATTACCTTTAGCAACTTTTTTCTGTCTCATATTTATGGCAATTGCTTTGCCATCTATATCTTTAGGACACACTTCTCTACATTTTCCGCAAAGAAAGCAATTATAAGCTAAGTCCTCTTTTTTAGAAAAATCACTTAAATCCATATTATATTTTTCTAAAAAATCACAATTTTTTGTACATAATTTGCAATTAATACATTTTTCTATCTTATTTTTCATTTTCACCCTCAACCAATCTATTTGTTATCTAAATATTTTCTTTTTATTAGTAATCCACTTAAAGTAACTATTACAGCCAATACTCCTGAGGCTATAAAATACTTCCACTTATCTTCCCCTGCTGTTAATCCGGCTGAGCCAATAGTGAAAAATGATACTCCTGGAAACATAAATATAAATGTGTAAACTGTATATTTCCAAAATCCTATATCAGTAATTCCATAAGCAAAGTTTTGCAGATTATAAGGAAATACTGGTACCATCCTTGTAATCATAAGTATTATTAAATCACTTTTCTCATTATCACTAAAAAGTAGTTTTTTCAAAGTTTTATTTTTTTCAAGCATTGGTTTTATAGTATCCTTTAAGAAAAATCTACCTACAATAAAAGCAAATACTGCTCCTAAAGTAGTAGCAATTAAGCATGCTAATATCCCAAGCCATGGTCCAAATAAAATTCCAGCAAAAACAGCAAATGTAACTCCTGGTATTGCTAGAATTACACAACCTATAATAGTAATTACTATATAAATACAAAATGCTAGAAATATATTTTCACTTAACATATTCTTAATAAAGCTGAGATTTTCTGTATTACTTAAGTATTTAGACCATCCATAATATTTATTTAAAAAGAATATAGCTATAATCATAGCTGCAAATAAACTTATTTTTATCATGCTTTTATTTTTCATCTTAGTCCACCTATAATTCCAATTTAGATACTTGCATTAAAATATCTCAAGGTAATTTTTATTTTACCTTGAGACATTTTTTATTTTGTCTATCATTATATACTTGTTTCATTAAGAATATTAAAATTGTTAAAGCAAATAAAATTAATAATCCTGTTACTAATAATTTAGCTCCTCCAGTTAACATTCCTCCTACATAAGAATAAACTATTGTTGCTGGTAATTGACCAATTCCAGTAGCAATAAAGAATGCCCAAAATCCCATTCCTGTAAGTCCTGCTGCATAGCTTACTATATCAAAAGACATAAAAGGTAATAATCTGGCAATTAATATACTTTGTTTTCCATATTTAGTGAAAAATTGATCAACTTGCTCAATACCTTTTTTGCTAGTTAATTTTATTGTTATATCACGACCTAATATCCTTGCAATATAAAAACAAACTGCTGCTCCTGCCATGGCACTTGACCATGATAATATTGCTCCTTGCCACCATCCAAATAAATTGGCATTGGCAAAAGTAATTAAAAAAGCTGGCAGAGGTGCTGCTATTGATTGGAATATCATTAACATAAATGATACTGCCATTGCATAAGCTCCATATGATTTAACAAATTCACCAACTACTGTAAAATCTCCACTTTTAAACATAGTAAGTATTTGGTCTGTTGTGGCTTTTACTGATGGAACTAAAAAATAACTTCCTATAGATATTACTAATAAAGCTATAATTACTAACTTGCCATAGAAATTATTTTTCTTATTCTCACTTTTTCCCATAAACTTTTATGCTCCCTATTCATTAGTTTTTATTGTAAATTTATTTTATCATGGACCTCTTTATATTACTAATAGATTTTTATTATATAATTTTCATTTTATAGATTTTTTCTATAAGTTAAAATATCTTTTTTCTATCATATCAAGAAATTCAGTTGATAAATAAGCATCTAGTTTTTTCTCTGTAAATTCATTTCTTATTAATTTATGAGGATCTTTATATTGAACCCAAGCCATTGCACACCAAGTAATTCCTCTCAAACAAGTTATAGGCAAGTATAACTTCAATCTCTCTTCTATATTACCTGTATCAAATCTATTTCCAACAACTCTTATATACTCTTTAGTAAAGCTCTCTATTTCTTCCTGTGACAAAATAATATCCGTCTTCCAAAATGTTGTTGTTGGAGCTAAAAAATGTCCTAAATCTTGTGCTGGTTCTCCTTGTATTGGTTTCTCCCAATCTATGATATAATTTTCTTCTTTTTCCCCATTAATTAAAAAGTTACTTGAGTTTAACTCTGTATTAATGATACATCTTCTTCCTTTATATTCACCAGTATTTATTATCATTTCTTGTCCAATATTTAGCATTCTTTCTATTTGTTTTTTCTTATTTTCATCAGCCAAAGGACTATCATAATAAGTTTGTACCATTGTTTTGCACTCATCAATTATTGCTTGCAATGGATTATTAGGACAAAGTAGATGTGACTTTTCTTCTAAAGTTACACTATGTATATCAGCTAAACAATTAGCCGCTATATATAAATCTTTTTCATAATCAAGGTCTTCTCCTGGCAGAAAGTTCATAACTAAAACACCGTAGTCAATATGTTTCTTACTTCCATCCACATATAGCACTTTAGGAGTTCTTGTACTTTCTTCTAGTGCTAATAATGCTTTATACTCATATTCAATTTGATTACTTAAATTCATTTGGCTTGCTGTATTTATCCTAAGTATTAATTTTTCTTTTGTTATGGGATGAGTAAATAAATAATTTATATTATATTCCCCTTGTGCCAATAACTGAAAATTAATATTACTGTCTTTGGGAATATTTAATTTTTCTAAAAATTCCTCTCTTCTTACATATTCTTCTAAACCGTCAATCTTAAACATTCTTTCTTATACTCCTCGATAACATTTATAATAAATTTTGATGTATTTGTATTTTCACTTATTCTTCCTTTAGTAATTTCATTATAAAAATACAATAAGTCATCTTTATCATCTATATCCACATTTTTATTTGTCAAATCACAAGTTAAGTTTGCATTTTTTATAGATGATATAGTATTATCTAATACATTTCCATGACCATATTCTATATTTTCAAATACTGCTTTATTAGATTTTTTCATTCCTACTAAATAATATCCCTTATCTTCAGTTGGGCCTAAAACAACATCTTTTTTTCTTAAAATCTTAAATGCTTTAGATAAATCTTCTTTCTTTAAATAAGGTATATCAGTTCCTATCAAAATACAAGATTTATATTTTTTACTTAAAACATAATCAATTGCATTATACATTTTTTCACCTAAATCATTTCCTTGCTGTATTTTGTAATTACATTTTTCTCCTAAGATATCTTTTAAAATATTATCCTTATCTTCTGGAGTATAAAATACAAAAATATCTTTATTTAATTTTTCACAAGTTTTCTTAATATCTTTTAGGAAGTTTTTATGTATCTCTGCACATTGATCTTTTGTAAGAAAACCTTGTAGTCTAGTTTTAGTTCTTCCTGGTATAGGAACTCTTGTAAAAATAATTATTGCCTCTCTCATATTGTCACCTAATATCCCTATATTCTTTATTTATTTTATTTATATCTCTACCACATAAATACTGAAGTTGTAGTTTTTGCATTTTGACCATAGTTTTAAATATTCCCTTATCCAAAAACCTTCTAGCTGAAGTAACTATTTCACTATCAATTTGATTAAAATAATATTTTTGCTTTTTTAATCTTAAAGAAAGTTCTAAGTCTTCCATTATAGGTAAATTAGGCATACCTCCAATTTCTTCAAACAATTCTTTTTTCATAAATATTCCTTGATCACCAAATGCTATTTTTCTTAGTTTAACTCTTAAATTGGACATAAAAGCACAAATTTGCATCCATATTATTTCATTATCAAATTTTAACTTTAAACACCCAACTTTACAACCTCTGTTTACTTCTTCTTGAATTTTTATTATTACATCTTCTTCTATTATGCTGTCACAATGAAGGAAAAATAGTATATCTCCTTTTGCAAATTTGCTACCATAGTTCATTTGATTCGCTCTTCCTTTAGGGCTATTCAATACTATATAACAATCTTCTATCAAGTTAACTGTATTATCACTACTTCCTCCATCACAAAATATCACTTCAAAATTGCCTTTTAACTTAGATAAATTATCTTGAAGTTTTCTAATATTCTTTTCTTCATTATAAATTGGAATTATTATTGAAACCATTCTTCCACCCTTGTCATTTTATTTTCTCAATTGTAACAATAAAAAAAACTCTAGTCAAATAAAATAAGTCCTCCCTTTTTCTCATGTCCCGTATTCCATAATTCCTTCAAATCAAGCCACTCATAATTACCATAAGTAACTGCTTTAACCATTATATTATCATCATATTCCTTGTATCCTATTAATAAAAACCAATGCCACACATATTCTTCAAAGTCATGATTTTTATGATGTAATATTAAACAAGGAATAGGGTATTTATTTTCAATTTGTTGTATAACTACATTTTTTGCTTTATCATAAGATTCTTCTCCATAAAGTGGCTTCATAGATAAATTACTTTCTCCCATATCTTTTATATAATCAAAGTAGCCATTCATAAAAATATCTAGTGTATCAATTCCATTCATTCTTGGTCTAAGATACGGCTTCATTATCTCAGAAAATTCTATATAATCTTTTTTACTAATATTGTCACAAGAAAATGGATACATATTATTTTTTCCAAAGTATAAAGAAAAGTAAATACTACAATCACAGGCTGTTACTGCTGCACATCCTCCCATCTTCATCATATAATCTGAAAACCAGTTTTGATTTCCGCCATAGGAATCTCCTATTTTAAAGTATTCTAGTTCCTTATTCATAATACACCCCATTTTTTCTTCTCTATTATTTATAGCCGTTGTTATTATATTATTCCTTATTTAAAACAATGTTCTCATATATTATTAAATTATTTGATTAAATAAAAAAGAGATGAACTCTACAAGAGTGCATCTCTTTTCATTTATAGTGACCCATCTGGGACTCGAACCCAGGACCCCCTGATTAAGAGTCAGGTGCTCTACCAACTAAGCTAATGAGCCATATATCTAATTACAAGTTAATTATAGCTTAAGCAAAATAAAATCTCTACCATTTTTTAACATTTTATTATTATTTTTTTCTATAACTAATATCCATTAATAGTACATTTATATACATATTAATAAGTAATTTTTAATTATTTTACATACCACCTTCACCCTATTAATTATCTCCCACTTTTTGTTATATAATACATGTATTAAGAAATTATTTTTATAATACATAGTTCTATAAATTACTTACAATTAAAAAGCCCTCATCCTAAGGGGATGAGAGCTTTTAATTTTTCTATTTGTTAATTAATAAAATCTAATTTATCTTAATCACCGTCTACTTATCTTCAACCATATATCTTAAAACTGTCTTTAACTTTTCTGGGGCTGTCTTTCTAACATCAGATATGTAAATTTCTCTATGAGCTAGACTTTTTATAACTAGATTATTGTCCTTAATAAATTCTTTCATAACCTCAAAGCTTTTGTACTCATCATCATAAGGACCTATATGCATCATTTGAACACACATACCTTCTTCTATTTCACCAAATACCACATCATCTAATAACTTATTAGGCTTTTTCTTCTTAGTCATTTCCATTGCTAAATCAAACACCTCTTTTGTTACAAAATCAGGCTGTCTAATCATAATGTTATAAACTAAATTATTCTTATCAAATTCATTTTTTAATCTACCTTCTTCATCCAAATCCCATATACCCTCCAGTGGATATACTGTATAATCAAAATACCCATCTGGTGTTATACCTTTTTTAGGCATCATTTTTATGGTATATGCTAGAGAGTAAAGTACACCTACTCTTTCTGAAAATTCTTCATTATTGGGACTTCCACTACCTTTTATCTGAATAAATTTAAACTTTTCCATATTTACTATTTCTGGTTTAGCTTTTGGTATATAGTAATTCTTTTCTTTTTTTCTCCATTCATGTTTCATAAAGTATCTCCTATTTCTTTTTTATAATATTGTAGTCTTTATAGTATTACAAACTCAATCTATTTCTTTTATTATATTAAAGTCTATTGTTTATAGAGTATATTTTTTGCTCATAGATTCCTCTATATTTTAATAAAAATTCTATTGCCTAAGATAGATTTACCCTATTTAAATTTAAAAATAAAGCCCTTGTTTTAAAACAAGGGCTTTTACTTTATAATCTTATAAATTTTCTATAAATTTATTATATTCTTCTTCAGTTTTTGGAACTGATATTTCACCAGCTTTTAATTTTTCTATTTGTCCATTAACAAAATCTAATATATCTTGTGGAACTAAGTTTTTAGTACTTTCAGGTATTCCTACTGCATCTTCTTCTAAACCATAAGTTGTTGAAGTTCCACCTTCGAATTTACCTTCAACGAAATCTTTTACTGTTTCAAATATACCAGCATCTACTCTTTTTATAGCTGAAGTTAAAACATTTTCTGGAGCTAAATCACTTTGGTCTCTATCTACACCTATTCCGTATTTACCAGCTTCTTTTATAGCTTCTATAGCACCTGTTCCAACATCTCCACCTGCTATAAATATTGTATCTGCATTTTTTGATATCATTTGGTTAGCTATTGCTTTACCTTTTGCTTGATCAGTGAAAGAGTTAGCATATTGTGCTTGTATTTCACAGTTAGCATCTGCAGTTTTTACTCCTGCCATATATCCGTATTTAAAAGTATTTATAACTGGTATATCTAATCCACCTATAAATCCAACATTCTTTGTTTCACTCATTTTACCAGCTATTAATCCTACTAAGTAAGCTGATTGCTCTGCATCAAATAATACTGATTTTACATTTGATGGTATTTCTTCATATGTTTCATCTACCATTAAGAATTTTTGTTCTGGGTAGTTTTTAGCTGCTTCTTCTATAGTTGGAGCTAATTTTGCACCTACTCCTAGTATTAAATCAACTTCTTCATCAACTAATGTTTCAATATTTGTTGTATAATCTGCATCTTGTTTTGATTCTAAGTACTTAACTTCTACTCCTAATTCTTTTTCAGCTCTTTGAAGTCCTTCCCATGCACTTTGGTTGAATGATTGGTCATTTACTCCAGCAACGTCTGTTACCATTGCTATTGTATATTTTTCATCTCCATTATTTGCACTTTCTGTACTTCCTCCACATCCTGTTAAGAAAGATGCTGATATTATTCCTGCCATTGCAAGTGTTACTAATTTTTTTAATTTCATTTGTCGTACCTCCGATGTCTTAAATCCAATTACATAATGACACTTGTACATTTACATATTAAGTATAATTATTGGCATAAAAAAATCCTTTTGCCTGCAAGAAGACAAAAGGATGTTAACATTCTAATTTTATATACAATAAAATATGTAACTATTCTTTTTAGCCTCTCGGGACTAATTTAAAGTATCAATATTTAATTCTTAAATAGAATAATATAATTTCTATGTGTTGTCAACTTTTTTTATTCAATTTTTTTAATATATTTTTTATTGTAATTTTTCAAAATATC
>JALFMW010000116.1 GCA_022782605.1 Clostridium sp.
ATAGAAATTACAAAAGAGATTATGCCATTACTACCCTATTTTTAAACTGTGGAATGAGACTTTCAGAATTAGTTGGAATTAATATGAATGATATTGATTTTAACGAATGTAAAATGACTGTAATAGGTAAAGGTAATAAAGAACGAACTATTTATTTAAATAAATCTTGTATGGTTGCAATTAATGATTATATCTCCTCTCGCCCACCTCAAAGTTTAATAAAAAGAGATTCCAAAAATTCTGAAAAAGCTTTGTTTTTAAGTGAACAAAAGAAACGTATTAGCAATAGAACTGTACAAGCTATTATTAACAAAGAATTGCAACAAGCTGGATTAGATTCTAAAAATTTATCTGTGCATAAATTAAGACACACTGCAGCTACTCTTATGTACCAGTATGGTAATGTAGATATTAGAGCTTTACAAGAACTCCTAGGTCATCAAAGTATTTCTACTACGGAAATTTATACTCATGTAAGCAATGATCAAGTTCGTAATGCTGTTGAAAGCAATCCTCTAGCTGATCCTAGACAACTTTAAAGGAGATTAACTATTAAAAGTCAAGCCCTTTTTATAAAAAAATTATAATTGGAAATTATCCCATGACAAAAAGACCTTACGTTATAAATTTTTAAAAATAAGGTCTGAGTAATATTTTACTTATAAATATCATTTCAATAAAGACGGATTAAAATCAATATCATTTTTCTCAAGTGTGTAAATTACTCTAATAAGTTTTTTACAAACATGAGATAATGCAACACGATGACATTTACCTTCAGAACGTTTCTTAAGGTAATAATCATAAAATTCAGGAGAAAATCTTAAGATAGTCATTGATGAGTTCATAATAGCATATCTAAGATGACCAGAACCGTGTTTAACCATTTTGCCATAAGATTCTAATGTGCCAGATTGGTTTATACTAGGGTCTAAACCAGCAAAAGCTAACATTTTATTTGGACTAGAAAAATTTTTAATATCTCCATATTCAGATAAAATAGTTGCAGCAGATATTTCTCCGATTCCTGGAATGGTAAGCATTCTAGGATTAAGTACTTTGATAATTGTAGAAATTTGTTTTTCTATTGGATCAATTTTATTATTAAAATCATTGTAGATTGAGACATATGTAGAAATAAGTAAATCAGTGTTTTCATTATGAAAGCCTACTGAATTTTTAGCAAGTTCTTTTAACTTAGCAAATTTAGCATAAGTGAATTTGCCATGAGAAACTTTACGAATAGAATCATAATCTTTCATTGCAGCAATATGTTTTGTGTTGGTATATTTTTCTAAAATGTATAATAAAGTGCTTGAAATCATATTGTTGAAGAAAGGCTTTAATTCAGGAAAAGACTTGTCCAACTCGTTGGTTAATAAAACTGCAAACTTACTTCTTTCTTTAATTAAACTTTCTCTTGCTCTACATAGTGACTTTAAAGTAAAAATGGTGTATAATAAATCTGAATTTGGTTGGTAAGGGACAGACATTAAGTATTTAGCTATAGTTATACTATCAGCTTTATCAGTCTTAGTCCTACGTAAGCTACGAGCTTTTAAAAACTGGTGTATTATAAGTGGATTAGTTTTAGTGTAAGTATAACCATTATTAGTAAGAAACAGTTCCAAATTCAAAGAATAGTGTCCAGTTGCTTCAAAAGCAATACGGATATCAGATTTATTATAGGGTTTCAAATGTTCCAGTAGGCATTGAAATCCTATTTTATTATTCTGAAAAGAAGAATTTTCTACAATTAATTCACCTGCATTTGAGATAATGCAGAAATCGTGTTTATATTTAGATATATCGATTCCAACGTAATATATCAAAATATATCACCTCCTAAAATTAGTTTTTTATACACTGATAAGTTTGCCACAAGGATTGCTATTTATGTAATCTCGTAATATAATAAAACATCATTAGCAAATACTAACGTGTTAACTAACTAATTAACAATTAAAATAGAAATCTGTGGTTTGGGTCTCCTTGAACCAGTCCATAAAATGGCTGTAAAAATATAGAAACAAATCCACAGTGTATTATGTATATTATACATCGCTAAGTATAATATATCAAAAATTTAAAAGAAAGGGATTAATCAATTAAATAGATTAATATTTCTATATAATTGATTATACGAGAAAAAATATAACAATGATTAATATTTTAAAAAATAGAAGTGAAATATTATTACCATTATATTTGGTTATCTTTTCATTATTAAAGCCTTTACTAATAAATAATTCAAGTAACTCTACATTTATATTAGCAATTGTAACAGTGATTATAGTTGGAGCTTGGTTCATATGTGAATTAATTTATAAAAAAAGATTGTTAATATCATATAAATATTTACTATTTATATTGTTTATTTATTTATTATTAGTAATTGAAATGTTATTAAGACCTAACAGGATGATTGGAGATACTCTATATAAATTTACTATATATGGAGTAATACCAATATTATTATGCTCAAAGGTAACAAATTATAAAAATTTGTTATGGTATTATGCAATATTTACTATAATTAACGGAATAATATATTTTTTTGATCCTTTAAATAATTATAAAATATCTGGAGATTATATGGAGTTTGGATTTAGCAAAATGTTACCGGCTTTTGCAGGAAGTATT
>JALFMW010000130.1 GCA_022782605.1 Clostridium sp.
GTATAGATATTTCAAAATATTGTAGCGGAGAAATAAGTTATATTAGAAAAGAACTCAGTAAAGAAAATGAAATCAATGTTTATGCTGTAGTAAAAGATGGCATTGAAATTGCTCCTCATTTTATTACAGAAACATTTATTAATGATAAAATAATGTATTTTATACTAAAAGTAATGGAATGGTTTTATCATCATCCACTTCAATGGATTCATTGTATTCCTATGTATACTGAACTTGATGCTCTTGATAAAGGTTGGAGATTAAAGTTTGGGAAGCAATTATGTAAGGATATTAAAAAGAGTTTATTGAGGGAAGGAGGAAGGAGAAGATTAAAAGACTATAGAATATTACAAATCAAAGAGAAATGGGGACGACTCTGTTGGTATGCTTGTGGTGATACATTTGAAATAATGGAAAAAATAATTCCTAAGTATGAAGAGTTATCTTATCATACTTGTATTAACTGTGGTAAACCTGCTACTAAAAGAAGTACAGGTTGGATTTGTCCTTATTGTGATGATTGTATAGGAGATAGAGACTATATCGATATTAAATAAATTGTTTTTATATTAATAAAAAATAATGTATCTTTGTATTAATTAATTAGAGTTTAAATTAAGTATGGAAGAAAAAAATGGTATAACCATTACAGTTAAACAAGTATGGAAAGAAAATCCTTGTGAAGATTTAAATACTACTATAACTTGGAGATCTGAGCATCCTGATGAACATATTGAAAACTTAGTTCATGGAATGTTTACTTGTTTAGTGGGATTGACATTTGATCCTGTAACTGTTTTAAGAAATTTTAAAGACTTTGTTCTTGAGAGAGACTATATGTTTAAAGAAGAAGAATTACAACAATTAAAAGATTTAGAGAAATAAATGAATACCTATACTAATGCTTTTCCCAAAGGACATAAATGGGATTATACTAAATATAAAGAAGAAAAGGTAGTAATAGAACTTCTTAATGCTAAAGAAGAATGTGATAAATATTGGGATAATATTATATTAATTAGTAATTATATTCCTTCAAAATCTGATTATGAAGAATTAAAAGAACTATCTAATAAAGCTATAGATTCTTATATTAATAGTTATAAAAATTTATTTTATTGGGAATGTATAGACGAACTATCAGGGAGTAGAGGAGTATTTGGAAGAGTTAGTAGAGTTAATTTTAAATATGATCTAGATATTACTGGAGGTCTGGAAAATAGTAAAGTTATGTTTAAAGGATTATTGAAAAAATTACTCTCTCTTCTCCTCTCTCCTTCAAACACTTCCCTCAAAGTAACTCAATTACGAAGAGCTTTTGATGAGTGTTTAAATAATAAATTATTTTGTAACTTAGTATTATCTTATCCAAAATGATTAACAAGATAAGAAATTGTGAGGAGTATAATGAATCCTTAGGATGTAGTAAATTATTATATGATTTAATTAAGAAATCTTATAAAGGCTATATAGCTATTCAAAAAGTTAAAAGTGGTTGTTCTTTTTTAAAACCAAATGAATGGTTTGAAGGAATAACAGAAGCTTTTGGAGAAGGATTAAGATTAAATATTAAATCTAAAGATATGTGGTATTCAACTAATGTTATTAGTGCTATTCATGATGATACTTTTACTACTTTAAGTGGTTCTATTTATAAATATAAATTATTAAAAGATGAGGATAACTGAACCTTTTATACAGTCATTAGGATTTAAAACTAATAATTTTAATATAACTAAGAATTATTATCATCAATATTTTATAAAGGATAATATACAAATAGTGTATGATCCACTTGAAGATACTTGGGATATTATTTGTAGAGATTTATCTATGAAAACTCTTGCTACTTGTAAAACAAATAATCAAGAAATATTTAAATCTTTTGTATCTTTTTGTGAATCTATTAGTCAATTAAAAGAGAATGAAATTGAAGAAGACTTATAATTATAGTGATTTAGAAATTACACCTGAAATTACTACAAGTATTTCTAGTAGATCAGAGTGTAATCCTAGGTATAATGCTAATTTACCTTTATTTACAGCTCCTATGGATAGCATTGTAAATATTAATAATTTAGATTATTGGAGTTCTAATAGTATTATTCCTATTATACCTAGAAATATACCTTATGATGTTAGGTTAAAATATTTATGTACTTTAAATACTTGGGTAGCATTATCCTATAATGAATTTAAAGAATTATTTTGTGTTATAAATAATGATATACAACAAGCTTATTTACCTAAAGATTCAATATTTAGAGTATGTATAGATATAGCCAATGGACATCAATTAGCATTATTAAACAGTATAAAATTAGCTAAAAGTTTAGCTAAAGAGAATAATTATACTCTAATCATAATGGCAGGTAATATAGCTAACCCTGATACTTATTATGAATATTGTAAAGCAGGTGTAGACTATGTTAGGTGTGGAATTGGAGGAGGAAGTGGGTGTTTAACTTCTTCAAATGTTGGTGTTCATTATGGTTTAGCAAGTTTAATACTTGAATGTAGAAATATTAAAGAACAATTAATAAAAACAGGTAATTTAAACTATACTAAAATCATTGCTGATGGTGGTATTAAAGGTTACCGAGATGCTATAATAGCACTTGCTTGTGGAGCAGACTACGTTATGATTGGTGGAATTTTTGCTTCTTTCCTCGAATCCGCTTCCCCCATCATCGGACTTAAATATCTTGAAGATGGTGGTATATTATTAAATGATAAACATATTTCTTTCACTAAGGAGGATTTAAAGGTAGAGGAGAATAAAAGAGATTTAATTAAAAATTATACTCTTTTAAAAGATTTTCATGGGATGTCTACTAAAGAAGCTCAACTATCTATTAATCCTAATATAGTTAATCTAAAGACTTCTGAGGGTAAATGCTTTACTCAAACTGTAGAATATACAATGGAACAGTGGGTTAATAATTTTGAAGATTATTTAAAATCAGCTATGTCATATACTGATTGTTTAACCTTAGAGGAATTTAAAAGTAAAGTAAGTTTAAACTTAGTATCTGAAGGTACTAGAAATAGAGTAAATAAATGAAAATGAATACAATGGAAGAAGTAATGCCTTATTTATTACAAGTATTTCATACTAACACAAGAGCATATAACAATATTCAAATTGCTTATGCTAATAATGATAAAGAAACTATATTGAATTATGTAGAAGCTCTTATTGAATTCTTTAAAAGTAAGGCAAGAGATTTATCTGTAGAGGATATTCAAATAGCAGAAGAAGTTAATTAATAATATAATATTATGGTAATAGTAAAAAAGTACGGAGCAGAATGGTGTAGCCATTGTAAGTTTTTAAGTAAAGAATTAGAAGAAACTCCTTTAATTAGGGAATTAGAGTCAATTGATGTAGATGAACTGGAAGATGAAGATATTGATAAACTCAATATTACGACAATACCAGTTTGTATTATCTATAAAGATGACAAAGAAGTTAAACGATTTGTAAATGAATATACTCCTAAAGACATTAATAATTATATAACTGAAAATAATTTATGATAGGGTTTTTTATTTATATAATAGGGGGAATTATAGCTTTCTTTCTTTTAGTTTTAATATTGAAAGATGTTCCTAAAACTGAAGAGGATAATTATGAAAACAGTGTTGTTTATGCTTGTGGTTTTATATTATCTTGGATAACTTTGTTAATAATATTAATAGCAATATTGGAAGTAAAAAATAATAAAAAGAAATGAGATTTGAACAAGCTAAAGTTGAATTGTGGCAACAAGAGGATTATACTTTAAATGCTATATATACTCAAATTGAAAGAGTAGCAAGAACTTGTTATAAAAGTGAAAATAACATTACTGAAACATCTGCTGAAGAGTTTGTTAATAGATTAATTAAAAATAGACACTTTGCAATGTTGGAATTTGGTACTGTTTATTTAACAATTCCTACTACTACTGTAAATAATAAAGTTATATATAATGATCAAAAGTATTTTAGAAGTCCTTATGCTAGAGTATATAAACAAGATTATAATTATTTAAAGAAAGCTGGATTTACTAAGATACCTAAACCTGTATCATTAGTAACTACTAATTATAGATTTATTATAGAGAATAAACTTGAAAAAGATCTTGATAAATATTTAACTGCTCCTTCTCCTCTCCACCCTAAACGACTAACTTTCCACTTTGTCATTGATAATGGTATAGCTAGAGAGTTTACTAGACATAGGAGATTTAGTTTTGCTCAAGAATCTTCAAGATATTGTAACTATGGTTTAAATAAATTTAATAATGAGCTTGCATTTATTAACTATAAGTCTATACCATTCTTACAAAGTGATAAATTTAAAGACTTTAAACTTGAAGATTATAATGCTATAGTTAATAATGTCTATAAAACTATTGAAGAAGCTTATATTAAATTAATTGATAATAAAGTAGCTCCTCAATTTGCTAGACAAGTATTACCATTAGGAGGTAAAACTGAATTAACAATGAGTGGTTTCTTAAAAGATTGGCAATTATTTTTAGATTTAAGATACTTAGGTTCTACTGGTAACCCACATCCTTATGCTAGAGAAATAGCTGGTGAGGTTTATTCTCAAATTAAAAGATATTTAAAAGCATGTAGATACTATTCAAAAGAAGATTCCTTTATTGCTCATATAGAGGAAGGAAAAAAGGAAGTTGAAGAGGGGAAAGAATTACCTGAAGAACAAGTAAAAGAATCAAATTAAATAAATTAAAACAAATTAAAATAAAATAAAAAAGGGTAGGAGAAAATCCTACCCTTTATTTATTATTGTTTATATGGTATTTTATCGATCAGTCTTACTTTTGATTCATGTGAAACACTTGCTCCAACTCTAACTACATTTATATTATTATCTTCAATAGAATAAATATTGAATAAATCAGATTTATGACTTTTACCCATATTAGTAGGTAAATCTCTTAAATTATATCTTGCAGTACTATTTGCAGATATATTTAAATGTAGTTGATATGTATGAGTTGTTCCTCTAAGATAATTATCAATAATCTCACCACTTTCTGCATTTTCACCATTTATACCTATAGTATCTCTATGAGTATGACCACTCATAAATGCTACAAACTCTGCCTAAGCTGAAGTAAAATCAATTTCTTCTGCTCCTAATGTAAATGATTCTCCATTTTGGGGTTGAGTAACTTTTATAGGAGTAGTATTTTTACTTTTACTTTGAAATAATTTAATTATCTTTAATATTACATCTCCACTTTGTTTATTTGCTTCAGTTTTTGCACTATCATCATATGCCATAGTTTCCTCGTAGAATGT
>JALFMW010000146.1 GCA_022782605.1 Clostridium sp.
GTAAAACTATAATAAAAGCCACTTTAGAAATAATATTAAAATAAATTAAAATTTTTTAATTTGAATCTCATCTTAGTTTCATGAAAAGTATAAAACCCTATTATATAATTATATTAGTTCTAAGGCAGAAGGAAAAAGGAGTGATTGTAAATGAAGAAAATCTTAATAATCGAAGATGAATCCAGCATTTCTGATTTTGTAAAATTAGAATTAGAATATGAGGGATACCAAGTCTCCATTAAAGAAGATGGCAGAGAAGGACTTAAAGAAGCACTAGAAAATGATTACGACCTTATAATATTAGATATTATGCTTCCATCCATGAATGGATTTGAAATATGTAGAAGGTTAAAAAGAGAAAAAAATACTCCTATAATAATGCTTAGCGCAAAAGATAGTGTAACTGATAAAGTTAATGGTCTTCAAATTGGAGCAGACGATTATATTCCCAAGCCCTTTGCAATAGAAGAACTACTTGCTCGTATTAATGCAATTTTTAGAAGAGTTGATAGCCTAGATAACCATATAGTTAAGTTTAAAGATCTTGTAATAAACAGAAATTCAAGAACTGTTTCAAGAAATGATAAAGAAATAAATTTAACTAATAAAGAGTATGAGTTATTAATGATATTAATAGATAACAAAGATAAAGTTGTTACAAGAGATGAATTGCTAGAAAAAATCTGGGGATATGAATACGAACCAGAAACTAATGTTACAGACGTATATGTCAGATATTTAAGATCAAAATTAAATAATGAAAATAAAGAAGAGTATATTCAAACTATTAGATCAGTTGGCTATATTATGAGGAGCTAAATATGAAAAGTAAAAAGCTTCCTATATTTTTAGAAATAACAAGAAAATCCTTTTTTGTAATAGTTTTAATCTTAGTAATATATGCAATTACTCAATTAATTATATTTGGCACATTTACAAATGATTATGAAAGAGATTTATTAACAAATACCTATCAATCTCTTTCAAATTTGTCTGAAAATGTTAATAATGATATTTCACAAAAAAGATTTTATGAATATTTAGAAGAATTAACTGCCGATGATTCTGATGAATATATTAGAATTTATTCTAATGATGGAATATATTTTGAAACCAAGTCAGATGTATGGCAATATATTAAACCTAACTATAAATATGATCAGAATAAAGTAGAATCTAAATTTATTGAGTTTGAGCCATATATGATAATGACAGGTAAAATACAAATAGATAATTCTGAATATCTGATACAAATAATTAGGGAAAATGATCTATTTGATGACTTTATTGAAGGATATCTACCAACATTAGGACTTACTTTAATTTTAGGATTAATTTTAAGTGCTATAGGTGCTATGTATGTTTCTAAAAACTTTATAAATAGGCTTAGAAAGTTTATAACAACTATGAATGAAATAAAAGAAAAAGGATTTAATGCAAGAGCAGAAGTTTCAGGATTTAATGATGAAATAGATAAAATGAAAATTGTTTTTAATTCAATGATGGACGATTTAGAAGATGCCTTTGAAGATCAAAGTAGATTTGTCTCAGATGCTTCACATGAATTAAAAACGCCACTAACAGCTCTACAAGGACATCTAAATTTGATTAAAAGATGGGGTAAAAACGATAAAGAGCGATTAGAAAAGTCAATAGACATATGTTTAAATGAAGTTGAAAGATTAAAGAAGATAGTAAATGATATGCTACTATTATCTAAAACAGAAAAAGAAGAAGTGGATTTAAGTAAAATTGATGAAATCAATCCTAAAATAATAGTTGAAGAGGTAATAGAGCACTATAATATATTAAATCCAAATGTAAAATATATTACTTCCATTGAAGATAATATTAAGATGAAAATTGATCCAAATGATTTAAAACAACTACTAATTATATTTATTGATAATTCAATTAAATATAACAATAAAGAAAATATA
The DNA here is from genome assembly GCA_022782605.1 of Clostridium sp. Lineage (GTDB taxonomy): Bacteria > Bacillota > Clostridia > Peptostreptococcales > Peptostreptococcaceae > Terrisporobacter. The sequence goes on from JALFMW010000146.1 coordinate 1,941, forward strand.
GAAATTGAAATAAAATTAATACGTTTAGATGATAAGACAAAACTAGAAGTCAAGGATAATGGTATGGGAATACCTAAAGATGAACTTAATAATGTTATGAAAAGATTTTATAAAGTTGATAAATCTAGGGTTAAAAATAACTCTTTTGGAATTGGCTTATCAATAGCAAGTAGAATTGTAAATAATTATAATGGCAAAATTTATATCGATAGTGAATTAGACAAGTATACAACAATAAGTATATATATTTAATAAAAATTTAAAGAGATAATTTATGGAGGACGATGAGATGAAAAAAATATTATTAACAACAATTATAATGGGAATGGGTGCAGGATTAATAGGATGTACTCAAGCATCACAAAATAGCTCTCAAACAGCACAAAATAATACTCAAACAGTACAAAGTAATGAAAGTGTAAATACACAA
>JALFMW010000174.1 GCA_022782605.1 Clostridium sp.
TCACATCCGATATACTCTCTCATTTCTTCTATATCCATATTTGATGCTATCAGTTTTGATCTGTTCGGTGTATCTATTCCGTAATAACAAGAATATTTAACTGGTGGTGATGTAATTCTTAAATGGATCTCTTTTGCTCCAGCTTCTTTAAGTGATTTTACTAATAATTTAGAAGTTGTTCCTCTAACTATTGAATCATCAACTAAGACTATTGATTTTCCTTCTATTATTCTTGAAAGTGGATTAAGTTTTATTTTTACTCCTATTTCTCTTTCCTCTTGAGTAGGTTTTATAAATGTTCTCCCCACATATCTATTTTTCACTAAAGCTTCAGATACTGGTATTTTACTAGCATTTGCATATCCTATTGCTCCTGGCCAGCCAGAGTCTGGAACTGGCACTACCATATCCGCCTTAACATTATCCTCTTGCGCTAATATTTCTCCTGACTTTACTCTAAATTCATAGGCATTAACATTATCTATAGTTGCATCATTTCTTGCAAAATAGATATGTTCAAATATGCAACTCTTTTTCATCGGCTTATAATTTTCACTAACTTTATAGGATTTCAATTTTCCGTCCTTAATTACTACTATTTCCCCAGGTTCTACATCTCTGATTACTTCTCCACCTAATATATCTATGGCGCAGTTTTCTGATGCTAATATGTATTCATCATCTTTTTTACCTATTAACAAAGGTCTAAATCCAAAAGGATCTCTTACTCCAATTAACTCATCATCACTCATAATTACAAGTGAATATGCTCCTTTTATATAATCCATTGTAAGTTTTAAACTCTCAACTATATTCCCTTTATAATATCTAGCAAGTATATAAAGAATAACTTCTGTATCCGTATTACTTGTGAACATATATCCATCTTCTTCAAGCATGTCTTTTAATGCTTGGGCATTTACAAGATTTCCATTATGAGCTAAAGCAAGTCTTCTTTTTCTCACACTTCCTAATAAAGGTTGGCAGTTGGCAAAATTACTTCCTCCTGCTGTAGAATATCTAACATGGGCAATCCCCATGTTTCCTTGTAATTTTTCAAGTTTTTTAGGAGTAAAAACATCTCCCACAAGCCCCATATCTTTGTAATAATTTATTTCCTCTCCGTTAGAAACTGCTAATCCACAACTTTCTTGTCCTCTATGTTGTATTGAATATAATGAATAATATAACTGCTTTGATATATCTTTGTCTTTAGAGTAAATCCCTACAACTCCACACATATGAAATCCTCCTAATATTATTTATTTAATCTTGCTAAAACTTCTTCATATCCTTCAACTAAATCTCCAAGATCTCTTCTAAATCTATCTTTATCTAATTTTTCATTAGTGTTAACATCCCAAAGTCTACAAGTATCAGGTGATATTTCATCTGCTAATATAATATTTCCATCAACATCTTTACCAAATTCAAGTTTAAAGTCTACTAATTTTAAATCCATTTTTAAGAAAAATTTCTTCATTATTTCATTTATTTTTAAAGTTTGACTTCTTAAAAAGTCTATTTCTTCTTTAGTGGCTAATTTTAATGCTATGGCGTGATCATCATTTAGTAGTGGATCTCCGAATTCATCATTTTTATATGACATTTCAAATATTGGTTGGTCTAAAACTATTCCTTCTTCTACTCCATATCTTTTACAGAATGAACCTGCTGTGATATTTCTTACGATTACTTCTAGTGGTAATATTTCTACTTTTTTGACTAACATTTCTCTATCAGATAGGCTTTTTATGAAATGTGATTCTATTCCCTCTTTTGCTAATTCTTCAAACATTATTGTTGAGATTTTATTATTTAAAATTCCCTTTGATGATATTTCAGCTTTCTTCTCCCCATTAAATGCTGTTGCATCATCTTTATAATAAACTACAAATTCATTATCATTTTCTGTACTAAATATTTTTTTCGCTTTTCCTTCATATAATAACATGTTAATTACCCCCTTAAATTTTCATCATCTTCTAAAACTTTTTGTGCCATTTCTTTTCTATAACGATTTAAATCCTCTTTTAATTTAGGATATTTTATACTCATTATTTGCATTGCCATTAAAACTGCATTAAGACCTGAATCTATAGTGACAGTTGCTACTGGTATGCCACTTGGCATTTGTACCATTGATAAAAGTGAATCTAATCCATCCATTGTAGATGATTTTATCGGTAATCCTACTACTGGAATTAACGTATTTGCTGCTATTACTCCTGGTAGATGTGCTGCTTTTCCTGCTGCAGCTATTATTACATCTACTTCATTTTCTATATGTGCAATAAATTGTTCTAATTCTCTAGGTGTTCTATGTGCTGATAAAATACGAACAATAACTTCTATATTATATTTTCTTAGGAAGTTTATACCTTCTTCTAATTTAGGATAATCTGATTTTGATCCCATAATTACTGCTACTTTCATTATCTTCCCCCTATATTTATAATTACGAATAATATCCATTTATTATTCGTCTTATTTCACGAACTTTACATTAGTATTTTATAATAATATTTACCTTTTAGCAACAACTTTTCATATTTTTATTATTTTTCAAATTTTATAATTTGTTACATATCGAATTATTATACTTTTTTATTTTTTATTATTTAGTTTTGTTATAAAAAATTAGCTTTTCTAATTTAGCCAACAATCTTGTAAAGTAGTTCCATTAATTCATCAAATCTATGAAATTTATATTTTATTCTCAATAAAAATAAAATATAAATTAATTACAATAAAAAAGAAGAAGGCAAAAACCTTCTTCTCTTTATTGTAAACTTTTATCCTAAAAGTATGAATTTTATTATAAATAAAATCGATAAGATTATCATAGATATATTTACTTCATCTCTTTTATTTGTAGCTAATTTTAATATTGTGTAAGATAATATACCAAATATTATCCCGTCTCCTATACTACCCATAAGAGGCATAAATAAGAATGTAACGAATGCTGGTATAGCATTTGTGAAATCATCAAAATCAATTTTGTTAAGTGATCCAGCCATCATTACCCCAACTATTATTAATACTGCTGATGTAGCTTGTGTTGGTATTGCAATAAATAATGGAGCAAAGAATAGTGATAATAAGAATAATACTCCTGTTGTTATAGCTGTTAAACCAGTTTTACCACCTTCACCTATTCCTGATGCACTTTCTATAAACGAAGTTACTGTTGATGTTCCAAGTAAAGCTCCTGTAGTTGTTCCTATAGCATCTGCTAACATAGCCTCTTTAGCTCTTGGTATATTACCATTTTCATCTAAAAGATTTCCTTTTTCAGCAACACCTACTAAACATCCAACTGTATCAAATAAATCAACAAATAATAATGTAAATACAGCTATTACCATGTCTAAACTAAATATTTCATTTATGTCAACTGAAAATGCTTGTAAAAATACTGGTTTTAATGATGGTACATTTAATGACATTATTCCTTGTGGTAAAGCCACTAATCCAAGACCCATTCCTATAACTGATATCACTACTATTGATATTAATAATGCACCTTTTTTATCTTTAGCAACTAATGCACCTGTTACCAATAATCCAAATAGTGTTAATATAACTAATGGATCATGCATATTTCCTAAAGCACCATCAACTACTATACTTGCATTTTGTAAACCAACAAACGCTATGAATAAACCAACACCTGCTGTTACTGCAAATTTTAAGTTCATAGGTATACATTCAATTATCTTTTCTCTTAATCTTGTTACTGTTAATAAAATAAATATAAGACCTTCTATAAACACTGCCATAAGAGCAAATTGCCATGAATATCCCATTTGTAAAACTATAGTATTAGCAAAGAATACATTTAATCCCATACCAGGAGCTAATGCTATTGGATAATTAGCTAAAATACCCATAAAAAACGTTGCTATTGCTGCTGATAAAGCTGTAGCAACAAATACTGATCCTTGATCCATTCCTGCTTGAGAAAGTATCATTGGGTTAACTACTAAAATATACGCCATTGTCATAAATGTAGTTATCCCAGCCATTACTTCTGTTTTTATGTCTGTATTGTGTTTTTGTAATTTAAAAATTCTTTCTAATAAATTATTTTTGTCTTTTGATAAGTTTGTTATTTCCATATTATAACATCTACCTCCAATGTTGTTTATACATTATATCCTTAACATTCATGTATGTATACATAAATATAGTTCGTGTTTTTTGATGCCTTACTAGAATATCATTATATTTCTTAAGTGTCAATATCTTTTCTACATATTATGTCCAAATATAACATTTTTCATATATATAATTTATATTTCATATATATTTTGTATTTTAAATAAAAAAGAGAACAAGAAAACTTGTTCTCTTTTCAATATTATTTATTCATAGCTTCATATTCATCTTTAGTAGCTGGAACCTTAATTTCACCGTTTTTAACTTTTTCAGCCATTTCATTTACATAGTCTATTATATCTTGTGGAACTAAGTTTTTAGTAGATTCCGGTATACCAACACCATCTTCTTTTAATCCGTATACTCTTTCTTTTCCGCCTATTTCTTCGCCTTCTATAAATGCTTTTACTGTTTCATATACACCAACGTTAACTTTCTTTAAAGCTGATGTTAATATGTTTTCTGGAGCTAAATCACTTTGGTCTCTATCTACACCTATTGCATATTTATTTTGCTCTTTTGCAGATTCTATAGCACCTATTCCTGTACCACCTGCTGCTGAAAGTATAGTATCTATGTTATTAGCATACATTTGGTTAGCTATTGATTTACCTTTTGCTGCATCTCCAAAAGTACCAGCATATTGAGCCTTAACATTAGCTTTATCATTAGCAGCAACTACACCAGCTTTATATCCATATTCAAATTGGTTTACAACAGGATTATCCATTCCACCTATAAATCCAACTTCATTAGTTTTTGTCATTTTACCTGCTATTAATCCAGTTAAGTAAGCTGCTTCATTCGCTCTGAATACTATTGGTGTTACATTTGATGGTATTTCTTCATAAGTTTCATCAACTATTGCAAAGCTTATATCTGGGTAATTTGCAGCTTGTGTTTTTATATCTTCAACCATAGTAAATCCTACACCTATTATTAAATCCATGCCTTGGTCTGCTAAAGTTTCTATATTTCCTAAGTATTCTGAAGCTTGTCTTGATTCTATTACTTTCGCTTCTATTCCTAATTCTTTTTCAGCTTGTTGTAATCCTTCCCATGCAGATTGGTTAAATGATTCATCATTTATCCCTCCTACATCGGCTACCATTCCAACCTTTATTGTTTTGTTATTTGACTCATCATTATTAGTTTTATTAGAACATCCTACTAAGCTCATAGATGCTACTATTAAAGCTGAGCTTAATGCCACTATTTTTTTAAATTTCATTGTCATTCCTCCTAGTGTCTTTATAATAGTGATAATATATAAAAAATTCATTTGAATGTTAATATTGTTAGTATTTATTACTAATAATATTACAAAAGTACAAAGATTTTTTATTTTAATTTATGATATTTTTTTAATATTTTTATTTTAACAATATTTTTTATTTTTAACAATATTTATATATAATTAAATTTATATAATTAAATTAAAGAAAGCTGTAATTATAAAATTACAGTTTTCTCATAAAAATTAATTTATTCCCATTCAATTGTTCCTGGTGGTTTTGAAGTTATATCGTAAACAACTCTATTTGCTCCATCAACTTCATTTACTATTCTATTTGATATTTTTTCTAAAACATCATAAGGCATTTTGTACCAATCAGAAGTCATTCCATCAGAAGATGTTACAGCTCTTAAACCTACTAAGTAAGCATAAGTTCTCTCATCTCCCATTACACCAACTGTTTTTACATCTGGTAGTGTAGCGAATGCCTGCCATATTTCTTTATAAAGACCAGCTTTTTTAAGTTCTTCCATATATATAGCATCTGCTTCTCTTAAGATGTCGCATCTTTCTTTTGTTACTTCACCTATAACTCTTATTCCTAGTCCTGGTCCTGGGAATGGATGTCTGAATATTAAATCTTCATCTATTCCAAGTTCTAAACCTATTTTTCTCACTTCATCTTTAAATAATTCTCTTAAAGGTTCAACTATTTCAAATTCTATATCTTCAGGTATTCCACCAACATTGTGATGTGATTTTATAGTAGCAGATTCTCCACCATGACCACTTTCAACAACGTCTGGATATATAGTTCCTTGAACTAAGAAATCCATTTTTCCAAGTTTATTTGATTCTTCTTCAAATACTCTTATAAACTCTTCACCTATTATTTTTCTCTTAGCTTCTGGCTCTGTAACACCTTTTAATTTTCCTAAAAATCTATCTTCACAATTAACTCTTATTAAGTTCATATCAAACTTATCTCTGAATATTCTTTCAACATCATTTCCTTCATTTTTTCTAAGTAAACCATGATCAACGAATACACAAGTTAAGTTATCTCCTATAGCTTTGTGAACTAGTACTGCTGCAACTGATGAATCAACTCCACCACTTAATGCACAAAGTACTTTTTTATCTCCTATAGTTTCTTTTAATTGTTTTATTTTATCGTTTATAAATGAATCTGTTGTCCAATCTCCACTAACATTACAAATATTATATAAGAAGTTTCTAAGTATCTTATCTCCTTCTAAACAATGTTCAACTTCTGGATGGAATTGAACTCCATAAAGATTTTTTTCTTTATTTTCTATTGCTGCAACTGGACAATCTGCAGTATGAGCTATAATTTCAAATCCAGGTGCTACTGTGTCAACTAAATCAGTATGACTCATCCAAACTGTATTTGTAGAAAGCCCTTCAAATAACTTTGATTCATGGTATGTTATAGCTGTTTTTCCGTATTCTTTTTCAGCTGTGTTACCTTTTCTAACAACTCCACCTAATACATGAGACATTATTTGATGACCATAACATATTCCAAGTATTGGCACACCTATCTCAAATATTTCTTTTGATATAGATGGAGAATCTGGTAAATATGCACTATTAGGTCCTCCAGTAAATATTATACCTTTTGGATTTTTTGCTTTTATTACTTCTATATCAGTATTGTAAGGTAATATCTCACAATATACATTATTTTCTCTTACTCTTCTTGCTATTAATTGGTTGTATTGACCCCCAAAGTCAATTACAAGTACTAATTCATGTTTCATTACATCATATCTCCTTGTACACTATAATTTGGTGCTTCTTTAGTTATTGTTATATCATGTGGATGACTTTCTTTTAATGAAGCTGCTGTTATTTTTACAAACTGTGCAGTTTCTTGTAAAGTTTTTATATTAGGAGCTCCACAGTATCCCATTCCAGATTTTAATCCACCGATCATTTGATATGTTATATCTTCTGCTTTTCCTTTATAAGCAACCATACCTTCAACACCTTCTGGAACTAATTTTTTATTTCCGTCTTGGAAGTATCTATCTTTTGAACCATGTTCCATAGCCGCAATAGATCCCATTCCTCTATAAGTTTTATATGATCTACCTCTATAAAGAACTATTTCTCCTGGACTTTCTTCAGTTCCTGCAAACATAGATCCCATCATACATACGTTAGCTCCAGCTGCTAGTGCTTTTACTATATCTCCAGAGTATTTTATTCCTCCATCAGCTATTACTGGTACTCCATATTCAGCTGCAGCTTCTGCACAATCCATAACAGCTGTTACTTGAGGTACACCTATACCTGCAACTACTCTAGTTGTACATATAGAACCTGGTCCTATACCAACTTTTACACAGTCTGCTCCAGCCTCTATTAAAGCTCTACATCCTTCTGCTGTAGCCACATTTCCTGCTATAACTTGAAGATCTGGATAAGCTGCTTTTATTTTTTTAACTGCCTCTATAACTCCTTTTGAGTGTCCATGAGCGCTATCTAAAACTACTACATCTACTTTAGCTTCATATAATGCTTTAACTCTATCTAATAAATCTCCAGTTATCCCAACTGCTGCTCCACATAAAAGTCTTCCTCTTTTATCTTTTGCAGAGTTTGGATATTGAATTTTCTTTTCTATATCTTTTATAGTTATTAAACCTTTTAAATGACCTTCATCATCTACTATTGGTAATTTTTCTATCTTATGTTGTTTAAGTATTTGTTGGGCTTCTTCTAAATTAACCCCTTCTTTAGCTGTAACTAAATTATCTTTAGTCATAGCTTCTTCTATTTTTTTAGACATATCTTGTTCAAATTTTATATCCCTATTTGTTATTATTCCTATAAGTTTTTTATTTTCATCAACTATAGGAACACCTGATATTCTATATCTCCCCATTATATCGTCAGCATCTTGAATTGTATGGTCTTTGGTTAAGAAAAATGGATCAACAATTACTCCACTTTCACTTCTTTTAACTCTATCTACTTCAGAAGCTTGCTCTTCTATAGACATATTTTTATGAATTATACCTATACCACCTTGTCTCGCCATAGATATTGCCATTTTTGATTCTGTAACAGTATCCATTCCAGCACTCATTAACGGTATATTTAATTCTATACTCTTAGTTAAATGAGTTTTTGTATCTATTTCCTTTGGTAATATTTCTGATTTTTGAGGTATTAATAAAACGTCATCAAAAGTTAATCCTTCTTTTATTATTTTTGCCATACTAATCTCCTTTCAATATTGCCCACTTATATTTTTATTTTTGTATAAAAAAACCTGTATAGTAATTTCACCTTTAATACTAAAGTGAAATTACTATACAGGTTTCAAAATATACAATATGACCACTTATTACTAAGCAGTTAATTTATTCCAAATATATAATAATTTCACTCATAGTCGAGATTTTTAAGGTATCTCGGTAGAAACTCTCAGACCATATTTCTGAGTATATACGAGTGATTTTACTTTTTAATTTTCGTGTTTTTCCTTATGTTGAATAATAATTTACCAAAATAATTCGTTTATGTCAATAAATTTTTACTAATTTCTTTTTCAAGAAACATATTTATTTTATTATATACTTCTGTTATCGGTATATTTAATTTAGTTGATATTAATTTACATTGATCATACTCTGGTTTTGCTTTAATTAATTTTCTATTATAATATCCTAGCTTTATTTTTACAATACCATAATTGGTATTTAAGTCAATAAATTTTCTATCCAATTTAGCTCGGTTATATTGTTTATATCTCACACCAAAAGTTGAAGTCTCTGTAAGTAAAAGTTCAATAAATTTATTTAAGTCTTCTTCTTTCGTTAATATACTTATTTTATATGCAGGTCTATTTTTTTTCATGAATATACTTTCTGTAAAAACATCTAGAGCACCTTCATTTATTATTTTCTCAAATAAATAGGAGTATATTTCAGAAGACATATCATCAATATTAGCAGTTATTTCATATGCAACTTCATTATTTTCATCTTCCGTACCTAGTGCTACCCTTAGAAGATTAGGTTTTTCAAATTGTTTATGCCCCACTCCATAAGCAATTTTATTTGCATTAAAATTAAATTCATTAACAAATTTATTACATATGGTTTTAATAATTGCTGCTCCTGTTGGAGTAGTACATTCACCTTCTACATGATTTAGCTTAACTGGTGTATTTTTTAATATTTCAACTGTTGCTGGAGCAGCTGCTGGTATAATTCCATGAGCACATTTTATAAAACCCGAACCTAATGGAACAGCTGTTGCATATACTTTATCTATATTTAATAAATCAAGAAGTATACATGATCCTACTATATCTACTATAGAATCTACAGCACCAACTTCATGAAAATGAATTTTATCTATAGTTGTTCCATGAACTTTTGCTTCAGCTTCTGCCACAGCCATAAAAATTTTCTTAGCTTTACTTTTAACATTTTTGTTTAACTTACTATTTTCAATGATATGGTATATATCAATTAAGTTTCTATGACAATGTTGTTCTGTTGTTATTACATTTACTTTAGTTCCCTTTATTCCACTTTCAAACTTTTTATTTATCTCTATCTTAAATTCATTGTCCATATTTAATTTACTTAATTCTTCTAAAAAAATCTCCTTTGGAACCCCTAAATCCAAAAGTGATGACAATGTCATATCTCCAGATATACCACCTATAATATCAAAATATAATATATTTTTACTCATAAACGCCCCCAGTTATTTTAATTTATTAATAGTTGATGCTAAATATCCTGCTCCAAACCCATTATCTATATTAACTACAGAAATTCCAGAAGCACAACTATTAAGCATTGCTAATAAAGGGGCCAATCCATCAAAATTAGCACCATATCCAACAGATGTTGGTACTGCAATCACTGGTACATCTACAAGTCCTCCTACCACACTGGCAAGTGCTCCTTCCATTCCAGCTACAGCTACAATCACCCTAGCTTCTTCTATGATATTTCTATGACTTAACAGTCTATGAATCCCTGCTACTCCCACGTCATAAAGTCTTTCAACTTCATTTCCAAAAAATTTAGCAGTATAATATGCCTCATCTGCCACAGGTATATCAGAAGTGCCACCTGTAATAATTAAAATTTTTCCTTTTCCTTGTTCTTTTATTTCTTCATTTTTAATTTTTAATATTTGTGATACTTCTTCATATTCTGCATTTGGATATATCTTAGATATTTTATCAAAAGTTTCTTTTCTGCATCTTGTTCCTAGAATATTAGTACTTTTTTTATTCATTCTCTCTATAATACCTAAAATATGTTCATCACTTTTCCCCTTGCAATAAATCACTTCTGGAAATCCATTTCTAAGATTTCTATGATGGTCTATATGAGCATATCCTAAATCTTCATATGGTAAATCCTTTAACTTTTTTAAAGCATCATCTATATCCAAATTATTATTTTTAACATCCTCTAATATTTTCTTTAAATCCATAATTCCCCTCTTTTAATTTGTGATTTTATATATAATTATACAGTACTAATTAATTTATATTACAATTATTTATTAATTAGCCTCAGCTTTACCATCTCTTCTAGAGTCAGCTCCACCAATTAACTTTACATTATCATATACAACCGCTTGAACTCCTCCAAAATATTTATTATATCCTTCTTCGTACTGTTCCACTTGATGCCCCATTGATTTAAGTTTTTCTAAAGCTTGTTTATCAAGGCCATCTTCATATACAATTTTATCCTCTGTATTATCATACATTCTGTAAGCATCAATTGCGTCTTGTATACTCATATTATAATCTATAACATTACTTATAACTTGAGTAATTGCAGGTATTATTCTAGAACCTCCAGGGGATCCAAGTACCATAAATGGAGTATTATCTTCATTTAATATTACTGTTGGACTCATTGAACTTAAAGGTTTTTTACCTCCATCCACACAATTTGGCGAATTAACATCTGTTGAAAAATCACTTATTTCATTGTTAAGTATAAATCCATAATCATCAACAACAACTCCTGATCCAAATGTCCAGTTTATAGTTTGAGTTGCTGTAACTATATTTCCATCCTTATCTGCAACTGAATAATGAGTAGTATCTTCATGTTCATAAATCCAAGGATCATCTTTTGTTGGTACTTTAGATTTATTCATATCTATTTTACTTGCTAAAACTTTTGCATAATCTTTACTTAAAAGTCCCTTTTCCGGAACACTGATAAATTCTTTATCTCCCATATATTCAGCTCTATCTACATATACCATTTTAAATGTTTCAGATAATAAATGGAATCTTTCTGCTGAATATAATCTATATTTAGACATATCAAAGTTTTCTAATATATTTAATGATTGTATAACATGAGTACCTCCTGAAGAAGGAAGTGATGAAGATATTATTTTTTTCCCTCTATATGTACCTTCTACTGGCTTACTTTCTACAACTTTGTAATTTTTTAAGTCTTCTAGTGTGATAATTCCACCATATTTTTTAGCTGAATCAACTATAGACTTAGCAATTTCTCCAGTATAAAATGCATCTTTACCTTCTTTAGCAATTAACTTTAATGTATTTGCTAATTCTTCACTTTTATATAAATCTCCTACTTTATAATAAGAGCCATCTTTATTTAATATTAATTTTTTAAGCTCTGGATATTTCTCCATCATTTCCTCAACACTTAACATATCTTTTAAAAGTGATGGTGTAACATAATATCCATTTTGAGCTAGATTAATAGCCGGAGTCATAACTTCCTCTAATGTAAGATTTCCAGAACCATATTTCTCAAATGCATAAATTAATCCAGCAACTTGTCCAGGAACTGCCACAGACTTTCCTCCACTTTCATTGGCCTTATCTATAACAATTCCTTCAGAATCTAAATTCCACATATAAGGATTTGCTGCCGATGGAGCTGTTTCTCTAAAATCTATATAAGTTGAATCTCCATTTTGATTTCTTATAACCATACATCCGCCACCTGCTATACCTGTTGCATTTGGCTCAACTACACATAAAGCAAATCCAGTAGCAACAGCTGCATCTACAGCATTTCCTCCAGCTTCAATAATTTCTAAACCTGCTTGTGATGCTTCATATTTTCCTGATGCAACTACAGCATTTTCTCCTACTGCACCTCTTTTATCTGTGGTTGTATGACCTTCTTTATCCCAAAGTTGCCATCCTTTACCATTAGATACTATTCCTGTTGACGGCTTTTCAACTTTTTCTATTTTTAATTTATCTGCTTTTACTTCCTGTTTGTTATCTTCTTTCTTACTACAACCAATAGTAAATGTTGTACACACACTAATACTCAGCATAATTGCTACAATTTTTTTTAGTCTTATCATTATTTCCTCCTAAAAATTTCATTCTATAAAGTATAGAATATTTCTGTGCAAAAAAATATTCTATCATATTATTTGAAATTTTTAAAATAATCATGTTATCAAACAAAAAAAGAGAACTACAATGAGTCCTCTTCTTTGTATTTTTAATTTTATTACATCATTCCTGGCATTCCTGCTCCCATAGCTGCAGCTTTATCTTCTTTTTCTGGAATATCTGCTACAGCAGCTTCTGTAGTTAAGAATACTCCTGCTATAGATGCTGCATTTTGAAGTGCACTTCTAGTAACTTTAGTAGGGTCAACTATACCAGCTTCTATCATATTTACATATTTTTCATTTAATGCATCAAATCCTACTTCTGAATCTTCTTCTATAACATTTTGTACTATTACAGCACCTTCAAGACCAGCATTTATAGCTATTTGTCTTAATGGTTCTTCTAATGCTTTTCTAACTATTTTAGCTCCTAATTGTTCTTCTCCTTCAAGAGTCTCAACTAATTTATCTAATACAGGTATTGTACTAACTAAAGCAGTACCACCACCTGCAACTATACCTTCTTCAACGGCAGCTCTAGTTGCGTTTAAAGCATCTTCTATTCTTAATTTCTTTTCTTTCATTTCAACTTCTGTAGCTGCACCAACTTTAACTACTGCGACTCCACCAGCTAATTTAGCTAATCTTTCTAATAATTTTTCTTTATCAAAATCAGAAGAAGTCTCTTCTATTAGATGTTTTATTTGATTAACTCTGTTTTCTATTTCTTCTTTTTCACCGAATCCACCAACTATAGTAGTGCTGTCTTTTACTACTTTTATTGAAGATGCTCTACCTAACATATCTAAGTCGCATTCTTTTAAGTCATATCCAACTTCTTCAGATATTACAACACCACCAGTAAGTATAGCTATATCTTGAAGCATTTCTTTTCTTCTATCTCCAAATCCTGGTGCTTTAACTGCAACTATTTCACAAACACCTCTTAATTTGTTAAGAACTAAAGTTGATAAAGCTTCACCTTCCACATCTTCAGCTATTATTAATAATTTTTTACCTTGTTCTACTATTTTATTTAATATTGGAAGTAATTCTTGTATATTAGATATTTTCTTATCAGTTATTAAGATATATGGATCATTTAAAACAGCTTCCATTTTATCTACATCTGTAACCATGTATGCAGATACAAATCCTCTGTCAAATTGCATACCTTCAACAGTTTCTAATTCTGTATTCATAGTCTTAGACTCTTCTACAGTTATAACTCCTTCTTTACCTACTACTTCCATAGCCTGAGCTATTAATTTTCCTATTTCATTATCTCCTGAAGATACAGAACCAACTTGAGCTATCTCCTCTTGAGTTTCTATTGTTCTTGATTGTTTCTTTAATTCTTCAACTGCAGATTCAACTGCTTTTTGTATACCTTTTCTAAGTATTATTGGGTTAGCTCCTGCTGTAACATTTTTTAAACCTTCTCTTATTATAGCTTGTGCTAAATCTGTAGCAGGAGTTGTACCATCTCCTGCCACATCATTAGTTTTAGTAGCATCTTGTTTAACAAGTTGAGCTCCCATATTTTCAAATCTATCTTCTAATTCTATTTCTTTTGCTATAGTAACACCATCATTAGTTATTAGAGGTACTCCA
>JALFMW010000221.1 GCA_022782605.1 Clostridium sp.
TCCTTCTTCTACAGCTGCTTTAGTAGCACAAATTGCATCATCAATTCTATCTTTAAGTTCACGCATAGCAAGTTCCGTAGTAGCTCCTACATGAATTGTAGAAACTCCTCCAGTAAGTCTAGCTATTCTGGTTTTATAAAACTTTTCAGTAAAATCGTTAGGATCTGGAGATGCAATTAATTCTTTGAGTTTATTTTGGATTATTTCAACTCTTTTGTTAATTTCTTCTTTATCTCCTTCTCCTCCAATAATAGTACAAGTATCTTTAGTAACAATTACCTTCTGACATCTACCTAGATCCAACGTAGTTGCATCATGAACTTCAATTCCAGAATCATAAGTAATTGCAGTACCATCAGTTAAAATGGCTAAATCTTCAAGTAATTGATTTCTATAATCTCCAAATGATGGTGCTTTAATTGCACAACACTTTAAAATATTTTGTAATTTGTTAAGTTTAAGATTTTCAAGTACTTCATCATCAAACTCTTCCGCAATTAACAAAATACTTTCTCCTGACTTTGCAATTGGTTCAAGAATTGAAACTATGTCCTTAGTTCTTAATATTTTTTGATTGGAAATGAAAATATAAGGATGATCAAGTATACACTGATTCTTTGCTTCATCAGTTACAAAATGAGGAGCAAGAAAACCACGATCAAATTGCATACCAGAAACTACCTCAGTAGTAGTTTCAGTATTTTTACTAAAATCTACAGTAATTACTCCATCTTTTCCAACTAACTTATAACAATTAGAAATTAATTCACCAATTTGAAAATCATTATTAGCAGAAATCTTTGCAATATTTAAAATATCCTCAGATTCAGATACTTTAGTAGACATCTTTTTCAATTCATCTACAATCTTTTTTCTAGCATCGCATATTCCATTTTTATATTCAGGAATATTTACTTTATAATCAGCTAAATCATTTTCTATCTGATTACAAAATGCTTGAGCAAATACTATACTAGTAGTTGTTGCATCTCCAGAACTAGAAAGTGTTTTTAACGCTGCTTCTCTAATTAATTGACAACCAATATTTTCAAAAGGATCAGACAATTGAATTGATTTAGCAACAGTTACACCATCTTTAGTTATATGAGGTTGACCATTATCCCAATTACCAATGACTACACATCTTCCTTGTGGACCTAGAGTTGATTTAACTGCGTCTGCCAATTTATCCATTCCATTTTTAATAGAAGCCCTAGCTTCAGAATCAAATTTAATTTGTTTATTCAGCATAATCTTCCAAATCTTCCTTTAGTTCATCATCTGCATATGCAACTTCTTCTGCATATTTCATAAATTCATCTCGTTTTTCTATTGTAGAAAATTTTACAAGTCCTTCTACTGGTATTCTAAAACCAGGATCAATATTTTCTAATAATTGGGTCATCCATCTTGGAAGATCATCATCCCAAAAAGTGCCTTCTATGAAACAGTCATTTGCATCGGAGTCATCTCCATCATAAACTGCAATAGTAGATAATTTAGGTACCCATCTAACAAATAAATGATGTTCAACTATAATTTTTTTATTCATTTAAAAACTTTTTATATGAAACTTTATTTTTGAGATTATAATGTTTTAACTCTTTACTTATTTGCTTGGAAATATTTTCAACTTCTTTATATTTGTATTTATAATTTTCACCATAAACGATAGTTTCATTCCATTGAATATCAGAGTCTTCACCATCTGGCCCCATAGCAAAATTATTGCCATCTTTTATTTGGCAAGGAGTCATTCCAACAAATTCTAGAAATTTCTCAAAATTTTCTTTATTACTTGTCATCTTTATTTAACTTTAATATAATCCCATCTTAAATTATTTAGTCTAATATTAGTTATACTAAGAATTTGTATTTCATTAAAAATATTATTATATATTGCAATTTTAGCAACACCATTGTCTATAAAAATATCGCAAATATCAATATAAGTTGCATCTGGATTAATTACAACTATATTTCTTTCTATATATGGGTTAGGAAGAGAATTTTCCGTAAAATTTTTCCATTCATGTTTTGTTAAATCAATCATAATTATGATTCTAAATAATCCCAAACATAATTTACAAGATCTGTATCTAGTTGATCTGATGACTCAGGACAAAAATAAGTATATCCAAATATGGTTAAACCTACATTATAACGTGCACAGGGATAATATTCCAAATAACCAACAGTAAATTCATCATCCTCAATATCATAGGAATCTGGATCAATTCTACAAACTATAATTGCTTCTTTATCA
The DNA here is from genome assembly GCA_022782605.1 of Clostridium sp. GTDB lineage: Bacteria > Bacillota > Clostridia > Peptostreptococcales > Peptostreptococcaceae > Terrisporobacter. The sequence continues at coordinate 2,267 of JALFMW010000221.1, forward strand.
CCATATATTGGAAATTCTTCAGTAAATTTTTTCCAATTAGTAGTTTTTCTAAAATCTTTCATAACTATTTGATTCAGTCGTATTTATAAAAATCAGTCATAAATTCTTCTAGCTCATCTTTTGTTGGATTTTGTATAACTATAACTTCCTTAGCATGTTGAATCATAGCATTAAATTCATCTTGAGTATAATACCTATAAATTCCTTCTGCTACACAATCAACGCTACCATATTTAGAAAGTTCATCATAAAGTCCAGTATCAGAATCATTTAAAACGTGATTATAATAATCTAATGCTGATTCGGAATCATCTAAATTCCAAGCATAGAAAACTGGGTAATTTTTACAATATTTAATAGCAAATTTCATAATTAAAATCCAATTTTTTTAGTTTCTTTCTTTTTCTTACTTCCAGAATAATTATAAAGCTCTGCAAGAGTCATATCACAAATTTCATCCTCTGGAATACCAAGATTATTTTCTTTATTTAATACTGCTACTTTATCAGTTTTCAACTTATCAAACTTATAATTAAAATAGCATCTGCCTTCACGTAAAAGAGCAGGATCAATCACTGTTTCACTAGCATTAAAAGTACAAATAAACTTAATATTAAATATATCAGACAAAATACCATCTGTCATATTTAGAATATTTGCAATACTAGTACCAAATGTATTTTCAGTCCTCTCTTTTAACAACTGTTCACAATCTTCAAGAATAAAAATTGAATTTTTATTATCAAGAAGAAAACTAACAAACTCAGGATTACCTAAGTAAGAAGCAATTGATGGAGTAATAAAAACGTAATTACCAGGAATATTTGTCGTAATATGTCTCACGAGCGACGTTTTTCCTGTTCCTGGGGCCCCACTGAGAAGTCCAATTCCAGATTCTTTTTGTTTAATAAACTTTACAAGTTTATCATATTCAAGAAGAAAATCATCATTATAATTCTTTGCTATATCAATTGTTGTAGCTTTAATTGAAGAATTAACTGTATAAAAATCTCCATTTGAATATGCAACTAATTGAACCTTAGCAGGTTTATTTTCTAAACCTACTTTTGGAAATTCATCAATTATTATTTTGATTTTTTCTTTAATATCTTCTAAAGTGTATTTCTTTGAAAATGTAAATTTTACATCAAATTTACAGAAATTAATTGTAAGTTCAGGAGTAAGAGCTAAAATATAAGAAATTGGACTATCATCCCAACTACGCTCTTCATCACATTCAGAAATTTTATTTAAAGAATTAAAAATACTCGTAAAAGTAGTATATGGTACATCTCCTATTACTTTCTTTAAATATTCATCAGTAATTTTATTTAAATCTAAATAATGAGCATTATCAAAAGACATTTTATACTTACTAGGAAATTCTCCAGTCTCCAAAAGTATATATTTTTCTTCTGAAAAATTATTTCCTTGGCACGCTTTATATAAGTTGTTCTCTTTGTTCATTTAAAAATTGTTTTCTTGTAGTTTCATCTAAATCAGAAAATTTCATTTCAAATCCATCAGGATCCTTGAAATACAGAAAATTATCTTTTATTTCAAAAATATAATTTTCACCTTGTAAATTTCAATCTCATTTATTAGTCTGAATACAATGGTACCGAAATTCTCCTTCTTCAAGCGAATAAACCTGCTTTTTAGCTAGTTTTTTATAATTTGTATCTATTTCTATTAACTCAGGATCAAAAGCCTTTAAAACGGCTCTAATTGCCTTTTTAGAAGGCATACCTAATGGCTTTTGAATCTCAGCATAACTTCAGGACATATTTCGCATTGTAAGAATACAAAGTTCATAATCATTTGCTTTTGGATATTTAGCAGATACATCTGGTAATTTATACCAGGAATACAGTTCTTTTAATTTTTTAGAGAAATCCATAATTAATCATTATAAACATAAGTTACATATTTATTTGAAAATATCAATTGACAACTATAATTAGAAAATATAGTATGACCTAAACATCTCGAGTTCATCCAACATTTATAACAAACTGGTACAGAGGTGATTATAGGAATAATTATATCTCCGCCTACACGTGTATATTCATCTGAAAATAATTGCATTAGTCAACTATACAGCCTTCATAAAATTCATTAAATGATTTTACTCTTCATTCCATTGTATCTAAACAAATTTTTAGAGTTCCATATTTTGGATCATTTCCTTTATTTCTAATAGAATACCATTTTTTATTTCCAACTTGTTCACAATCAATCTCTTTACAAGAATTAATTATTTTTCTATAATCTGGATATTCAAATTCTATTTGTCCAGATTTTAATTTTTCTTTAATTTCTTCTATTTCCATAATACTAAAACACTTGTAAAGGGACTTTTGTCGTTAACTGTATCACATGGATATCCGTTACAAAAACGAACTAACCTAAAATAACAATCAAGACATCCATGCGCAGTTTTATGCTTGAATATATTACCTGAAATAAAATGCTTTTCTTGTTTAAAAAAGTACATAATTTCTGAAAGTTACAAAACGCCCCATATGGTGCAATTTATAATTAAAACATCTAAAATTTAGATTCTTAACACAATTAGGAAATCCTATTGGACAATTTCGACATTTTACCTCATAACCTCTAGATTTAAAAATAAAATATTGAGATTTACATAAAATAATTTCATTAAACATAGGGACCATAAAAACCACTTAATGCTTTTTTTTCCTAATATTCCACAATTCCAATTATAAAATTTGTCATAGCTATGTAGATTACAATGAAATAAACGTCCATACGAAGAAAATTTACAAGATTTACAAGATTCTAAATCTTTTTTCTTTTTAGACTTTTTAAATCTAAACTTTTCAGATTTAAAAATAACAATTTCATTAAATAACGGAGTCATATTTTCCAAGAAATCTTTTATTTTGACAATTCCACGGTGAATTAGCTATATAACAA
>JALFMW010000273.1 GCA_022782605.1 Clostridium sp.
GCTGTAAAAGGTTTAGCAACATTCATATATATGATGGCACCTGCATATTTAGTTGGAGAATACTTCGGTAAAAAAGAATACGGTTCAATATTAGGTATGGTTCAATTAATATTCGCTGTTGGATTCTCAAGTGGATCTGTATTATTCGGTGTGTTGGTATCTATATTTGGATATAATACAACTTGGATGATAATACTAGGATTTGTAGTTATGGCATTCTTCTTATTAATAACTGCATCTAAAGGTATGATTAAGTTAAATAAAGAAAGACAAGAAAATATGGCTAAAATGTCAGCTTAATATAAAAAAAGAGTGAATCATTGATTCACTCTTTTTTCTTATATATTATCTAACATCTTCACCTAAAGTTTTGTTTATTATTCTTGTATAACTTATGGATTTTGATACCCTATCTAAAATATCATCTTTATCTGATAAAATTAATTCTTCACCATAATTCCAAAGTTTATCAAAGAGATTATCAGACATTTTCTTAAAGTTAGTATCTCTTAATATAGAGTAATCATTTTTTCCTGATACAGGATGTACTTTTATAAATTTAAGATTTTTAGAAAGATAAAAAGATGGATTATCTGTATACTTAAAATCTTCTATAAAATTACCATCAACTAATCTTATTTCTACTTGATTATCTTCCATTAATATTTTTTCAATATAAGATATATGTCTCTCTCTTTCTTTAAAAGTTAAAGTTACTGGAGTATTGAAAAAGTGAAGGCATCCAGATGACATATATTTTCTAAGTTCCACTTCATATATAAGTACTTTCAACTTAGATTTGTAAGTGACATTGTGTAAAAATACATTTATTTTTCTAAGTTCATTTATAAGTCTTGGATTATCACCAAATACTCTATGAGCAATTTCCATAAATAAATCTTCTGGCATGAAAAATTCATTAATAGAACCTAGAAGACATCTTAAATCACTATTCATTATATATTGTATATAAGTTTGATCTTCTATCATATCAATAGGCGATTTTTTCAAGCAAAGATCTTTACCTTTACTTCTAAGTTTATATTCTAAATTATAATAAAACTCATTGATTAAGTTTTTATCTTTAGATGTATTGCTAAATAAGCACTCACCATCATTGTAGAAAATGCTAGTGCATAAAAATCTATCTTTTATTATGAAAAAAGTAACATTACTGCTAACATCACAATTATATAATTTAAAATTAAGTTTAGGATAAGATGATAAAATACTGATTGTAAGAAGGGAATTAAGTATCTCTTCTGTATTTTCCCCATCAAAGCCTAATAAGAAGTTAATTTTAACATTAGTACGTTTGCTTAATTCATAAAAATATTTTTTCATATTAAAAAGGGCTATCTTATCTTTATGGTTTAAGGAAAGTAAATTTACAGCAATCATTATATCTAAATCATTACCAGCATTTACATTAAACTCTATTTCTTCAACAATATGTTTTTGAAGTAGTGTAGGTTTTACTTCACAAGTTGAATTGTAGTATTCTTGAGAAACAGAAGTCATAGGTATATTTTGATTTCCTTTGTTATTTGAATTTTCAAAGTATACTTCTTGTAAAGTATTTTTGATATATTCATAAATAAATTCATCATCATCTCTTTTAAGTTCAAAATATTCTACTAAATTTTCTTTTGTATCATCATCTAGAGAGTCTATTATAAAATTTGAAATATTTTCACAAATTTCTGCAGCTCTTTTAAAGCTAGGTAGATTTTTGGAGTTTACCCACTTGTTGATATATGATGCATCGTATCCTAAATAAGAGGCTAATGAAGATTTCTTTTGTTTAGATATATATAGTAAATTTTCTAAAACACCTCCAAAAGTTCTACTATTCAATGTAATCCCTCATTTCTGTCATAAATTTAAATGTCTAATAAAAATATTATATCATTAATATTTTACCCTTTGAATAAAAAGTATGAATTTTGTCGAAAAAATAAATTACGATAGAAGTGATTTTTTAATTATAAACCTGAAATAAAAGTAAGAAAAAATAATTTTTTTTCTTACTTTTATTTTTTGTTGTAAAAATAACTGTAGTCATTGAAATTACTAATTTATAAATTTGAAAATAATAGAGGTTAATCTTAAGATATGTTACATTTTTGTTACTTTTATAAAAAAAACACTTTAAAAAGTTACAAAAATGTAATAAAATAAATAACAAGTTACAAAATTCGACAAATGTAAAAGAGAAAGTTAAGATAAGAAAATAAAATAATAACGGGGGAAGAGTTATGATAAAGAAGACAATAAAAAATATAACACTTACAGGTGCAATGTTAATAACATTAGCATCATTTACAACTAAAGCTGATGCGGCTAATGCAACAGGAACAGTAACAGCAAACTCATTAAATGTTAGAAGTGGAGCATCAACATCATATTCTGTATTAGGAAAACTTACAAAAGGAGAAACTGTAGAAATACTATCATCAAATGATGGATGGTATAAAGTACAATATGATGATAATAAAACAGGTTGGTCATCTGGTAAATATATAATAAAAAATGAAGTTAAAAAAGGAACAGTAACAGCAAACTCATTGAATGTTAGAAGTGGAGCATCAACATCGTATTCTATAATAGGAAAACTTACAAAAGGAAAAGAAGTAGAAATATTATCATCAAGTAATGGTTGGTACAAAATACAGTACTCAGAAAATCAATCTGGTTGGGTAAGTGCTGATTATATAAGTTTATCATCTAATACATCTGATAAAAAAGTTGTAAAAACATTAAATGTTAAAGCTTATGCATATACAGGTGATGGAATAACAGCAACAGGAACTGTGCCAAAATACGGAACAATAGCTGTTGATCCTACTGTAATACCTTATGGAACAAAAGTATATATAAAAGAATTAGACAAAGTATTCACTGCTGAAGATTGTGGTGGAGCAATAAAAGGAAATACAATAGATATTTTTATGACAACAGAAG
>JALFMW010000277.1 GCA_022782605.1 Clostridium sp.
TGCTTGAATAAAGATGTTTCTTTCTTTACAACAATCATCCTTGGCTTATTAGGTATATCCTACTTAAGCTATACTATCTAGCCAGGATTAAAATATATATTATTCTCTTCCATATTATTTAATATTATTAAAACGGTCTTGTAGACCTTCATTAACAACTGCTATAATTTGACTCTCTGCTAAACTTACGAATCCCTGCTTAAAAAATGGAACAGGTACTGCAGTATCAACCCTATAAAAAATAACATCTCCTTCTTTTAAGTACTTAACCTCTGGTCCAACTTCAACAACACATCCTGTAACTATGAATTGCTTTTGTTCTTCATATCTACCAGTTTGTTCATTAAGTTGAGTATGAGGGGTATATCCTCCAGTATCAATTATAAGTCCATTTTCCACCTTCATTTTTTGGAACGGATTAACTTTAAAAGGTTGTACTAGAATACGAGAAAACATTGGCTTTATTTCTGCTTTGGAAATATCATATTCTACCTTATCCTGGCTTTCTTTAAAGTCTTTATTATTCTGTTCCAGTTTTTCATTGTACTTTTCTACTTCTGAGTTAAACTTACGAGCTTTCTCTTTTTTAATTAAAGAATCAAGCGAGTTTTCTTTCATGTTTACTGAAGTAAAATTACTATCTGTTCCAAGTAATTCTTTAGCAATTTTTTCATTCTCTGTTGAGTAAAGTCTTACGTCTTTCATAAATCATTAACATTTAATTATTACCATTTGCTTAGTGGACATACTGCATTTGGAAGTCTAGTCTTAGCTTGCAATCTACATCCACATCCACGTTTATATCCAGATTTCTGGACACTACTTACATCTCCTGTATTAACATTCAACCATAATTTGTTATTACACATTCCTCCAAACTTACCTGAGTATAGAGGACAACTATAGCAGATTTTTAATCTATTGCTACTTAAGTCCTAGTTAAGATTAAGAACTTCTTTTGTATGACCGTTAATAATATCAAATACATTCATAATCTAAAAATAAAAAGAAAAAGAATAGATTGCTTTTAGTGTATAGTGTTGACATTTAATCCAAAATTGGGATTCAATATGCCCTTAATAATGATTAGTATTCTATTCTTTTTCTTGCACTTCTTTTCTATTCCAAAATGAGACTTTTCTTATAATGATAAAGCATTTTTTCTACATCATGCTTCAGATACTCACAATGATATAATGTGTTATTACCATTATGATCATAGTGATTCAAAATCAAGTCCTTAATTACGAAATTTGGATTTATCTTCTGCAACATCCAAGCATAAGTAGAGAGCTGTAAAGTGTAATGATAAAAATTACAGTCCATCAGATTATTTAGAGGATATTTCATCTTGGTATTTGATTTTGTAGTTGTATTGAATCCAGACTTTTGATCAATTTTTTTATTTGTCTTGTGGTCTACAATTGTTATTTCATTTCCAGATTTAATTATAAGATCCACCTGTCCTGCTATGCGTAAGATTCCATCATCTGATTCTCTATATATCAAATACTCTGGATATACTCCATGCTCTAAATCCAATTCTGAATAATCTTTTTTACACTCGAATTTTCCTCCTAAACCAAACTTCTTTAAAGAAATATCGGTAGGATGATCATAAAAGGAATTTTCTATTTCTGAGTGTATTTTAGTTCCTCTTTCACACGACTTTCTATTTTCTTCATCCCAAGCATCTAAGATGTCTTGCTGAACCGCATTGAAATCATTCTCATCTATATCATATAAACTTAACAATTCCTTATTGAACTTCTTAGTATTTAGTAAAGACTTCTTTTCTATTTCCCATGACTTCTTTGGGAGCAATTTTTCTAAAGCCTTATAGGAAGACCAAAATTCCTTATCAAATTCTTGAGTGTATCTGTGAATTAGAGTAGTAACTGAGACATATCTCTTATTGTCATTTACATTCCAATAAATATGCTCTTGATCATTGAACGCAACCGTTCCATTCTGCTTATCAATTTTCATATTACACTTTATTTAGTTTACTTCATTATTTCATTTCCCATTTCCACTAAGTCCTGAAAGAACTTTGTTTTTATACATCTAATATTTATAATTGTAATCTATTCCAAGCAATGCGGCGACAAATGTACTAGTCTCTCCGAATGCTACTAAAACTGAACCATCAATTATTCCCATAGGAGGAACTAAAAATCCAGCAATTAATAAACCACTTCCTACTATAGTTAAAATTATAGCAACAAGTAGTCTAGAATTTAAGTTTGTTTTGTAACTCATTTGTTAGATATTATAAGGTTAATCTATTAGTCTTTGAGTTTGTACAAGTATATTTATACGAGAAATTTTCTATTTAACTTATGAGTTATATTCATTTCAATTATACAAATATAAATATTAAATTTGAATACCCAAATAAAGTATGGGTTACTTTTAACAAAATCTAATATGAAATATACTTAGAATCAATTAAACAAATTTTCTTAGTTTTTTGAGAATAATTCTTAGCTTAAGCTCCCTTTAAAGTTAGAGAATTATTCAGATCCAATTGAACTTTATAAGAAAGGTCATAAGATACGTATTAAAAAGGAGAATAGAGGTAAGTTTACTGAGTACTGTGGAGGAAATGTAACTGATGCCTGCATTCAAAAAGGAAAGAATAGTCCGGATCCTAAGATTAGAAAAAGAGCTACATTTGCTGCTAACGCTAGAACTTGGAAACATTAATTATGAAAAGATGGGAACCTATTAAAACTGAAAAGAAACAGCTAGGAGGAATTATCAAGCTCTTGAAGAAAGTTTCGCCTAAGTTAGCTTCTAAAGCTAAAGGAAGAGTACTGGCATCTCGCCTTAGGCAGGTAAAAGATTTTAAAACTCCATATATATTTCCAGGACAACTCGGATGGAGTCCTGCGGAAATTCGTACAGTATGGCATAGAACTAACAATCCTAATTTCAAAGTTAAAAGAGTATTTGAAGGAAGATGGGATGCTAAAGAGCATGGGGCACCAAAGAATGGATTGTGGGTATCAGAGAAAAAAGATATTGGGTTTATGAATGATAGACCAATATTAATATAGCTTCAATAGATTCTTAAGAAGCCAATGGTATAGATTGGAGATATTCCTGCCCAGGGTAAAAATAAACTGCGCAACCATATACTTAGAGAAGCTGAATAGTCTGGAGCAGATGCAGTTAAGTTTTAGGGAATTAAGGATAATAAAGCTTCTAACCAGAATGTTACATTTATCTTCGATCCTACTGCTTCTACTACAATGCCTTTAAAGAATTAGAGCTTTTTAGATTCTCCTGAGTATCATTAGTTGTAGTTATAGAGAATATGGGAAGAAGTTGACTCTGGTAGAAAATTTTTAATGGAATATTTGAAATCACCTAAGTGGGGAGAAAGGGCTTCAAAACATATGTCTAGACAAGAAGCTTATAATCTTGGTAACTTTGAATCTTAGTTATTAAGTTCACATAATCCTCCAGAGGGATTTAAACCTTTATATCCAAGACTAGAACTTTTAAATAATGGAGCTGCAGGTCAATCAGTTATGCCTTATAAAAGTAAACAGTCTTATAGAGAAATTCAAATAGACCCTAATAATGCAGTTGCCCCTAGATATACAGGTGTACATGAATCTGCTCATGCGAGTAATTTAAATTATACCCCATTTAATGGGTATAAACATTATAAAGAATTATTTCCAGAAGAATTGCAACCTCTTTTAGATAAATAGTTAGCTAATGCTAAAAAATTAGCGGATCAATTGGAAATTGATCCTAAACGATATAAGGAATCTGTTGATTTTGTTGCATAGAACAGGAATATTAGTACGTAGGATGCAAAGGATTTAATAGATAATTGGATTCTTTATTTAAAAGATCCAGGGGAAGTTAGGGCAAGAGGTTTAGCTGCCGTAGCCTATAGTAGAACTATGCATACTAAGGATATTCCAAAAGAAGTAGATGGAGGTTAGGGTATATTTACTAAAGAATCTTTAGATAATTTATACAGGAATATATTCTCAATAGGAGCACCAATAGGAGTAGGATTATATGCAACACAAAATTAAATACTATTATTTATGTGATTATGCTTCTCCTGAAGACATGACTTTTGGAGAAGGAGAATTATCTGATGAATAGATAGAACTGTT
>JALFMW010000373.1 GCA_022782605.1 Clostridium sp.
CGGTGAGTGTCCAACAGATTATGAGGCTAAGTGGACAACAGGAGATGTTGTAACAGAGATTTGTTATGATGGTAAATTTCAGTTTTTAATCAGAGGATGGGGAGACCTCACTGGCTGCGGTGGATTGAACCTTCCAGAAGATCTGGCAGCGAAAATACAGGATGAATTTATTGAATACATTCTTGACAGGCTGAATGGAAATGAATAATCGTTTGAATTGAAATAAAACAAAAAAAATATTATGGAAGAATTAAAGAAAAAAATCTTAGAGTGGAAGGAATAATATGGGAATGTACACAGAATTAATTCTAGGATGTAGTTTATCTGAAAAAACTCCTAGAATTTTAATTGAAGCTCTTGATTGGGTAATTAACTCAAAGAAAAAACCAAAATATGAGAATCCAAAAAACTATGAAGAAAAGATATATAATGAACGATTTATAGATCAAACTTTTTCTGAAAAGGAAATAGAAGAGTTTGAAAAGAAATATAATTTATGCTGTATTATTTATAGTGGATCTTATTATTTTGGTTGTGCGGATTCTAAACCCTCTTTTTATAAAGACGATATAAGTAAAGATTATAAACTTAGTTTTAGATCTAATTGTAAAAATGGGGGTATAATTGAGAATTTTCTTGAATATATAAAACCATATATAATTCAAGGCTCTGGCTCAAGTGATGTTTATGCTTACGTTCAATATGAAGAAGATGAATTTCCAACTATTTATAGTTTAAAATATGATAAAACTAATGTACTAGACCCTGATATAGTTGAGAAGTTTTGGAAAAAGAATGATCTAGAATGGAAATGTTTTGATAAATTATATAAATTAGTAACTCCTGGTTTTCAAGTAACTGATGAAATGCTTAAATCTAGAGGAGTTGATCCAAATGATAGACATTCAGATTTAGCTATATTAGATATAATTGTAGATAAAATTTGTGAAGATTATAAAAAAGCTGTAAATCATGATTAGTGATTTTGAAGAAATGTTGATGTGAACTTCATATAGATATGCTATTGGACGTAAAACTTATGTCTCTTGCTTATCTTATGAAATTCCTCAACATTATTATAAAAAACTTTCTAAGGAAAAAAGAGAGTTTACTGCACTTGATATACGAAAAGAAATTTTAAACCATTTGGCTTTTATGCCTTTTAGTTTATCAATTACTCGTTGGAATTCCGAAGATGAATATAATCCTTTGGAAACCATTTTTAATTTTATAGAAAAAGAAAATATTCAATCTTGGGAGGAATTTAGCAAATATAGAGATATTAGCTATAATTCTCATACAAATGAATATAAATATACTAAAGTAGAAGTTCCCATGCGAGAATATTGTAAATATGATCTTGATGATCTGATTTGCTGGGAAACTTGTGCTAGTTGTTTTGATGAATCTAGACATAAAATATATAAAGGAAAGGAATATTTTAAAACTTGGAGAGAAAAATTAATTCCAGCAGAAAAACCAGGATGGTATAAAAATGCTTCATTTGGTTATGAAGCTATTTGGATTAATTTGGAATCTTTTTTGCAGAGAGGAAAACAAGCTTATTATATTTTAGATTCTGAAATGAATAATGAGAAGATTACTTAATGAAAAGTTTTTATATGAAGGAAATTCCTATTTTATAAAAAATATAAATAAAACTATTAGATTTCCTCTATGTGATTCTTGCCCATTTAATAAACCAGCTGCTCGTTTGATAGGTTGTATTTCTACTGAAATAATTAAATGTTACGGTCGTTATGAAATAGTAAAAAATGACTAGATTTATAAATGAAAAATTTATAATTAAAGGAAATAAATTTTGGATTAGTAGTATTGGTGACGCCGATTGTTGTATATGCCCATTATTTAGTTTGTGTATGAAGAATTTGGATAGTTTCTACAATGATTTTAAATGTTTCGGTAAGTGGAAAATAAAGCCCTTTTAATGAATTATTTATATAAAGATGATAAATTATTCATTTTTTATATAAAAGTGTCTTAAAACGTCTAAAAATAGCTTTTAAATAAACACTCTGACTTCGTAGGAGTATAAATATGGTAACGAAGGATCGGTTGTAGAACCAATCGTCAGGGGTTCTACCAGTTTTAACTGATTCTGTAAAATTAGTAGTTTTATGGTGTTCTAGAAACCAGTGAAAAAAGGTTTATAGTAGCAATCTTCAAACCAGAAACCTTGAGAGTAGACCGACTCAACAACCCGTATGATTGGAAATATTATTGGTACTGTTAGGAAGATTATTTCACGCTATCATCTAGTGGTTAGGATCTCGGATTTTCATTCCGAACACAGCAGTTCGAATCTGCTTAGCGTGACAAAAAACTAAGGTAATTAGTTGTTTAATTTTAATTTATTGCACCTCCTATTTTCTTTCCGGAAGTTTTCCTTAGTTTTCTTCCGGTTCTTATTTTTTTATTATGGCAAATTGGATTTATAAGGGTAAAAAGTACAAAACAATTCCATTACCTAAAAGGAATATTTCTATACTTAGTATTGTTTATGTACCTAAATGGGATAAATGTTTTGAATTATTAACTTTAGGTATGCATGGTAATGGTTCAAAAGAAAAAGCTTGTATTCGAGATGTTTATACTAAAAAGATTTGTTGGATAGAAGCTAGAAGATTAGAATTAGTTGTTCAAATAATTTAATTATGGATTTAAAAATTGGTTGTAGTAGCGGATTTTTCTGCATTTTATTTTTTATTTTTCTTGTATTAAAACTTTGTGGAGTAATTACTTGGAGTTGGTGGTGGATATTTGCTCCTTTGTGGATTCCTTTAGCTTTAGTTTTATTTTTTATGTTAATTTTCTTAATAATTTATTTAATTTCAAATTAACATGATTGCGATTATACCAGATGTCCATGGTAGACAATTTTGGAAAGATGTAATTTCTAGAAAAGATGAATTTGAGAAAATTATATTTTTAGGAGATTATTTAGATCCTTATGGATTTGAGGGAATTTCAAATCTTAATGCACTAGATAATTTTAAAGAAATTTTAGAGTTTAAGAAGGAGAATATAGATAAAGTTGTTCTTCTTATAGCAAATCATGACGCAACTTATGCTATTTCCAAAGATATTTGTAATTGTCGTTGTGATGTTTTTAACTACAAAGAAATTCAAAATTTATTTAAAGATAATTTTGATTTATTTGAGATATTTTATAAATTTGAACAAAACTACGAAAAGTTCCTTTTTAGTCATGCTGGAATAGCAGATGAATGGATTAACAAATATTTTCCTAATATAAAAGCAAATAAACAATTAAAACTTCTTAATAAAAAATATAAAGAAAATAATATTGAAGAAGTAGTTGATTTGTTTGCTCCCTGCTCTTCCTATCGTGGAGGCTGGGATTTAGCAGGTTCAATTGTTTGGAGAGATGCCAGGGAACTAATTTCAAAACGATTTGGATATCAAATATTTGGACATACTATGTTAAAAACTCCTTATGTTACTCCTAATTGGGCTTGTCTTGATTGTAAAAATGCTTTTATTTTAGATAATAAAAATAATATTTGTGATTTAAATGGTTCTAAATTAAAAATGTATGATGAATAAAGATAAATTTACAAGATTTACAGTAGAACAATCAGATAGAAAAATTGTATGGGAAACTCCATTTGAAGATATTTCTGGAGAGGATTGTATAGAGGCTCTACAAACTCTTATGACTGGTTTAACTTTTCTTCCTACTACAATTAGAAAATCAATGCAAACTTACATAGACGAAAATACTCCTTCTAATGAGCAAGATTAGTGATCGTGAACTGCTAGAATTGGAAAATGATGATTTGGAAATTCCAATTCAAAAATTTAAAAAGAAAAATAAAATAAACAAGAAAGAGAAATATCCTGACCATAAAAAAGTTAGGAGAAAACAAGAAATTTGAGATTATGAATTGGATTCTGAATCTGATTTCTAAACTATTTTTAAAACCTGAAGTTGTTAAGAATGAAATACATACAGTTAAAAACTGTGAAATTCTTGATGATGTTTGGATACAAGATGATGATAAAATTTACTCTGGAATTATTTGGAGTAAAACTCGTAGAAGAATATTAGTTAGTTATTGTAAAGATGATAATTCTTTTGTAAATGAATGGTTTATAACTACTAATCTTTCTGATGAAATAAAAATTAAAAAAAATAATTTAACTTTATATTTTAATAAACCATGCTTTACGGATTAGATGATATTACAATTATTCCTTCTGTAGTAACTTATATTGAACATAGGAGAGATTGTTCGGTTAATTACCAGGAAACTGGTATGTTACCACTTTTTACTGCACCAATGGCCAGTGTAATTAATGATAAAAACTGGGAATTATATGCTAATCAACAAATTAATACAATTATACCAAGAACAATTGGTTATGATACTCGTCTAAAACTCTGTGATAAAACTTTTGTTGCAATGGGATTAGATGAATTAGATGAATTTGTAAAGGAGTCTGAATTAAAAGGAACTGTAAAGATTTGTCTAGATATTGCAAATGGTCATATGAAAAAAGCAATTGATTTGTGTTCTAAAGCAAAAGAAAAATTTGGAGACAAATTAATTTTAATGGCAGGTAATATTGCTAATCCTGAAACGTATAGAGAATATGCTAGAGCAGGAGTTGATTATGTAAGAATTTCTGTAGGTTCTGGAAGTTGTTGTATAACTTCTTCTAATTCAGGATGTTATACTCCTATGGCTTCATTGATTGTAAAATGTTCAGAAATTAAAAAAGATGTAGAATATTATAAAGAACAACTTCCTATATATAAATCTATTCCAAAAATAGTAGCAGATGGTGGTTTTAAGAATTTCGATCAAATTATTAAAGCACTTGCGTTAGGTGCAGATTATGTAATGCTTGGCAGTATTTTTGCTAAATCTCAGGAATCCCTTGTAGGAGATAATGTTTCAAAAAAGAAATATATTCATAAGAAAGTTGTTGAAAGAGAGCATTTTGGAATGTCTACAAAAAAAGCACAACTAATTATGGGTAAATCAAAAGATCAACTTAAAACTTCTGAAGGAATTAGTATTATGCTTCCAGTAGAATATAAACTTGCAACATGGGTAGATAATTTTAAACATTATTTGCGTGAGGCAATGAGTTTGACAAATATTAAAAATATAGAAGATTTTATAGGAAGACCAGTTATTGAACATATAACTCCTTCTGCTTATTTTAGTTATTACAAATAATGTTAACAAAAGATTACGTTATAGAGCATTATAATGATTTTGAGTCTCAGCCCTTTAATAGATTAGGTACTAGGTTAGCTCAATTCTGTACAAAAGAAGAATTAAAAAAATTAAATATTTTTACAGATGAATCTATAAAAGAATGGGATGATTCAAAAGTAAAAGATTGGACTGAAGAGAATATAATTGAACAACTTAGAAAAGATGTTGAATTTGGATTTGAAAAAGCTCTAAATCAACGAGGTATTTCTGCCAGTATAATGTTTGACGTTGTTCTTACTTGGAACCAAATTCTTGAAAATTATTTAAAAGATTGGAACCCAGAGGATTATCCAATGTACGGTTTACCTTTGTTTAAGGCGACTGCTTTGCTATATGGTTTTGATAATCCGATTGGAGATGATTCTGGATCTGAAGAATATTATAATGAAGAAGATTATTATTACGAAGATTACGATTTATAAATAATTTATTATGTGAACATTAACATATAGCATTTGTAGTTTTATTCTAGGATTGATCTTTGGAATTGAAGGTCATATTATTTACGAAGAAAGAAAAAATAAAAAGAAGTAAGAAATGAAAAGATTATTTTTCCTTTTAATTTGTAGTATATTGTGTTTAAATCTTTCTGCACAATGGAGAAGACAGTATAT
>JALFMW010000043.1 GCA_022782605.1 Clostridium sp.
AGAAGAATATGGCTTAGATTTAAATTTTAATAAGAATTATAAATCTATGACTGTTAAAGGCCCTGGTATAAGGCGATTATTTGAAGCTTTAGCTTATACAGAATTTGACTTTAAATTTAGACATATGTATTATACTCCTTCAGTAATTGAAAGCAACTTACCTATACGTTTAGATTTAGACTTAAAGGATAATGAGGTTATATTAAAGAGTGAAGATGTATTGCCTTATCCTTTATCATTAAAAGGAGATGTATTATTTTATAAAGGTGATATATACCTACTAAATAGTGAAAATGGTATTTATTATAAAAAGCTTTATACAGTTTTAAATGAATTTAAGGAGGTAAGTTTTCCAAAGGAAGATATGAGTCAAGTATTAACTGATATAGTTCCTAAGTTGGAAAATATATGCTCCTATGTAAATATAGATGATAGAATAAAAAACAATATAAGCAAAGAAGTGAAGATAAAATATTATTTTGATTTAGAAAATAGCAATATTACTTGTAAAGTTAAGTTTGACTATGACAGTGATGACAATAAATTTATAGTAAGAGATAAACAAAAAGAGGAAGAAGCTATTTATAGACTTTATACAAATTTCTTTGAAAAAGCAGATGACATATATGTATTCAGAGGAAATGATGATAAGTTATATGACTTTCTAAGTAAGGATATAAATAGACTTAAAAATATTGGTGAAGTATATTATTCTGATAAATTAAAGGAAAAACAAATTTATAATTCTTCATCTTTCAGAGTTGGTCTTGGCGAAGAAATTAATCACTATCTTGATTTCAATTTTAAAATAGAAGGTGTAGATGAAGAGGAATATAAAAATATAATCAATGCCTTTAAAAGAAATAAAAAATATTACAAATTAGGCAGTGGTGATTTTATAAACTTGCAAGAAGAAGAAACAAAAGAGATGTTTAAATTAATGGAAAGTTTAGGATATACAGATAATTATAAAAGAATGAAAATCCATACAAGTAAGGCCTTATTTTTAGAAAACTTGTTAGTGGAAAAGAAACTTCCATACATTAGTGGACTTGAAAATATGAATAAAGTTCTTGAAAAATTTAAAGAAGTAAAAAACAAAAAGTTTGAAGTAAGTAAGAAGCTAAATGCAACCCTACGGGATTACCAAGTCGAGTCTCTAAGTTGGTTTGAAACTTTAGACTATCTAGGATTTGGCGGTATTTTAGCAGATGAAATGGGGCTGGGTAAAACACTGCAAACAATCAGCTTCTTATTAAATAAAAAGAATAAAAGAACTTTAATAGTAACTCCAACTTCACTTATACACAACTGGAAAAGCGAATTTTCAAAATTTGCACCAAGTATGAAAGTTGCTATTTGTCATGGTTTAAAGAAAGAAAGAATGGAAATTATTAGAAGTATTGACGAATATGATGTGGTACTTACTACTTATGGTTCACTGAGAAATGATCTTGATTATTATGAGGAAATTGATTTTGACTACTGTATAATAGATGAGGCTCAAAATATTAAAAATCCATTAGCTTCAGCTTCTGATGCTGTAAAAGCAATAAAAGCTAAAAATAAATTTGCCCTTACGGGAACACCAATAGAAAATAATTTACTAGAATTATGGTCTATATTTGACTTTATAATGCCTGGTTATTTATACAGTTTAACAAAGTTCAATGCAGTATTCATAAAAGATGAAGGTAATATTGAAAACTTAAAGAGAATGATAAAACCATTCATACTTAGAAGAACTAAAAAACAAGTTATTAAAGAGCTGCCGCCCAAAATAGAAAAAGAGTACTATGTGGAAATGGGAAGAGATCAGAAGAATACCTACGGTATTTATGTGGAAGATGTAAAACAAAAACTAAAAGAAAAGCAACAAATTAAAAATAAAATAACTGTATTTTCATATTTAACAAGACTTAGACAGTTATGCTTAGATCCAAGTGTTGTAATTGAAAATTATAAAGGAAAAAGTGCTAAAACAGATGCTTGTTTAGAAATAATTAAAGAATATACAGAGGAAAACAATAAAATATTGGTCTTCTCTCAATTTACTTCTGTACTTAAAAATCTTGCCAAAAAGCTGGATAAGAAAAAGCTTAAGTATTATTATTTAGACGGAAGTACAAAGGCCATGGATAGAATTAATTTGGTAAATGATTTTAATAATAATGATGAAGTTAAAGTATTCCTTATTTCACTTAAAGCTGGTGGAACAGGACTAAACTTAACTTCAGCTAATACTGTAATTCACTTTGACCCATGGTGGAATCCTTCAGTTGAAAACCAAGCAAGTGACAGAGCCCATAGAATCGGTCAAAGAAACGTTGTTGAAGTTATTAAACTTATTACAAAGGGAACAATTGAAGAAAAAATTATTGAATTACAAAATAAAAAGAAAGAACTAATAGATAATATGATAGATGGTAATTTATCTGATAACAACGTACTTAGAAGTTTAAGTGAAGATGAAATTATGAATTTATTAAAATAAAAAATACTAATTTAAAAGAGGTTAAATAATGAGAAATATAAAAATGACAATAGAATACGATGGAAGTAACTTTAAAGGCTTCCAAAGATTAAAAGATAATGACAACACAATTCAAGGAAAAATAGAAGATGTACTTAGCAAGTTAACAAATGAAAAGATAGAAATAATAGGTTCTGGAAGAACTGATATGGGTGTACATGCAGTTGGACAAGTTATAAACTTTAAAACAAACTGCAGCGAATCAGTTGAAAAAATTCAAAAATACTTATATAAATACTTACCAGAATCAATTGTAGTTAGAAAAATAGAAGAAGTTGATGATAGATTCCACTCTAGATACAACGCTAAATCAAAAGTTTATTTATATAAAATTGACAACAATAAGTTCCACAATCCTTTCAATAGAAAGTTCACTCATCATGTTGAGAGAAAACTTGATATTGAAAAAATGAAAGAAGCAAGTAAAGCTTTAATAGGAGAACACGATTTTTCAAGCTTTGCATCTTCTAGATCTAAAAAGAAAAGCCATGTAAGAACTATAGAGTCAATAAGTATCCAAGAAAACAATGGTTTAATTGAGATTTATGTTAAAGGTAATGGATTTTTATACAACATGGTTAGAATAATTGTTGGTACATTAATAGAAGTAGGTCTTAATAAAATAAATAGAGAAGATGTTGAAAAAATATTAGAAGCTAAAGATAGAAAAGTGGCTTGTGAAACTGCTCCAGCTAAAGGACTATTCTTATTTAAAGTTGAATATTAAATAATTATGAAGTTGTAATTGTTTTTAAAATAGTTGACAATAATTAGAAATTAAACTATTATTTAAGCATATTAAACTAAATATGTAAAATTCAATGAGAAAGAGAAGTAACTTAAATTTTATTTTCATAGAGAGTTGGGGATGGTGGAAGCCTGACAAAATATCTTAGGTGAATAGAGCTTTGGAGAAGATTATCTGAATATAGTAGGGTAATAGGTATCCTTGCCTTAAAAGGAAGAGTGAATATATTTCAACTTTTTTAGATGAAATATATTAATTAGAGTGGTAACGCGGTAAATTCGTCTCTTGGTTTAAAACCAAGAGGCTTTTTTAATTGTAAGAAATTTTTTATTTAATAAAATAAAAGGGGGATAATTACAATGAAAGAAAAAGTAGTGTTAGCATATTCAGGTGGATTAGATACGTCTATTACAATACCATGGTTAAAAGAAAATTATGATATTGATGTTATAGCAGTTTGTGCAAATGTGGGGCAAGATGATGATATGGATAAAGTCCATGATAAGGCTATAAAAAGCGGTGCAATAAAAGCCTACTGTGAGGATTTAAGAGAAGAGTTTATTACAACAACTATATATGCAGCCATAAAATCAGAGGTTAAATATGAAGGAAGATATTTACTAGGTACTGCTCTTGCTAGACCTATAATAGCTAAGAAGTTAGTTGAAATAGCACATAAAGAAGGTGCTAAATATATTTGTCATGGTTGTACAGGAAAGGGAAATGATCAAGTTCGTTTTGAAGGAACAATAGCAGCATTAGATCCAACTATAAAAGTAATAGCTCCTTGGAGAATATGGGATATAAAATCTAGAGAAGATGCCATAGATTATGCAAATGAACACAATATAGAAGTTGTGGCAACTAAAAAGAAAATCTACTCAGTAGATGATAACTTATTCCATGTATCTACTGAAGGTGG
>JALFMW010000048.1 GCA_022782605.1 Clostridium sp.
TAAATTTCTACAAAGGAAAAATGTACCCGAATGGAGTTTTTTTACACCTTCAGGAATTTTAAGATATTTTAAACTATCATTCTTAGCAAAGGCATAATTTTCTATGGTTTTAAGTTTTTGTGGTAGATTAATACGTTCCAAATTAGTATAAGCAAAAGCATAAGCATCTATAGTTGTAACAGTAGATGGTATAGTGTAAGAAGTTAAATTATACCCATCAGCATAATTCATTATTCTTGTTTTAGACTTATTAAATAAGGAACCTTTTACACTACAATAGTTTTTGTTAGCGCTTGATACTTTAATATTTTTTAAATTATAGCAACGTGTAAATACAGCATTTCCAATATGAGTAACACTTTTAGGAATGCTAACAGTTTCTAAAGATGAACAAAAGAAAGCAGAATCTTTTATAGTTTTTACACTATTTGGAATAGTAACATTTTTAATATTATAATTGTAGGAAAATGCCTGTTCTCCGATAGTTTTTACGTTGCTAGGAATAGTAACATTTGATGATGTTCCGTTGTATTTTAAAAGTACACCATTTTTTATTTGAAAATCAGATGCAGCATAAGATGTAGAATTATCAAGTGTACAAATACAAGTTAAAATTAAGCAAAACATTAAAATAAATTTATTTATTTTCCTCATAAACCCTCCTGATATAAATATATTTCAACTAAAGTACAAATAGATTATACCATAAAATGGAATAAATCATGTAAATAATAAATAATTATTGACATCCCATAAACTTAAAATTACTGTTTAATTAAATAATTAGTTTTTATATTAATCTAAAAATTCAAACAATAATTAAGAAAGTTATAGGAACTAGTTAAAACAGAAGAGGGGGGACTTTAATTTATGGGGAAAAAGAAATGTCTTAGTATACTGTTGACTATTATATTTGTAGTGAGCAGTACCTTTACAACAAATTCTATGGAAAAGGGGTATAAGCAAAATAAAAACGCACAATACAATGAAGCAGAAGCTATGGAATTTTATAAAAAATCATCTGAACTAGTTAAGAAAAATTGGAATGATGACTATTTTGACTCTTTGAAAATTAAAGTTGGAAGTAATTATTTAACAGATGAAAGTGATAAAAAAGTTAAACTTTCAAGCAAAGTATCTATTGAAGATGATGTAGTTATGGTTCCAATTAATGAAATAGTTGAAATTTCAGGTGGAGAAGTTAATCAAAATGCTAAAAAGGCAGAAATTGATTATTTAGGTAATACCATTGAATTAAAAGAAGATAGCAATAAAATTGATGTAAATGATAAAGTTAAAACAATAGAAAAAGAGCCAACAATAAATAAGGATAATATAAAGGCTCCAATAGATGTCTTAACTGAAGGTTTGGGATATACATGTGATTACAACAAAAAAAGCAAAGAAATTACAATAACAAGTCCCTATCAAACAATGCGTTTAATTGTTAAATTAAAAAATACTAATGCTGATTTAGACAAATATAAAGCAGTTGAAACTGTAAAAGGATTAAATAATATTGTTGTTTTACAATTTGACTCTATAGAAGATACAAAGTTGGCATGTGAACAAATTAAAAAAGATAAGATAGCTGTTTATGCTGAACCGGATATATACATAAGTGGAGAATCAACTCAAAAAGTATCACCTAGTAATGGATCAGGTGCCTATAATTCTTGGGGAGTAAATTATATAGAAGCTGATAAATTTGCTTCATATCTACAAAAACAAAATCTTAATAATTCTATAACTGTTGGAGTAGTAGATTCGGGAATAGATTATGACCACCCTATTTTTAAGAATAGAATAAAAAGTGGAGGATATGATTTTGTCAATGGAGATAAGTATCCATATGATGACCTGGGTCATGGTACTCATGTATCTGGAACAATAGTAGATTGTACACCAGGATTAAATATAAAGATATTACCTGTTAAAGTGTTGAATTATAATAATGAAGGAAGTGGCTTAGACATTGCCAATGGAATTGAATATGCTGCCAATAAAGGTGTAGATGTAATTAATTTTAGTATACAAATGTATTCTCATTCCAGTTATATTCATGATGTTATAGAAAATGCTATTTCAAACAATGTAGTAGTTGTTGTAGCAGCAGGAAATAATAGCAACAATACTGTTTATGAATGTCCTTCAGATATGTATGATGCAGTAGTAGTATCTGCTATAGATCATAATGGGCAAATATGTGATTTCTCAAACTATGGATCAACTATAGATGTAGCAGCTCCTGGGTATAATATTTATAGTGCTTATCCTGGATGTGAATATGCTTATATGGATGGAACTTCCATGGCAGCTCCCCATATTTCAGCAGCTTGTGCAATGTACAGGTTAAAAAATCCAAAGTTAAGTGTTTCTCAAGTAGAAAAATTATTGAAAAAGAATACAAAGGACTTAGGAGAAAAGGGATGGGATGAGCAATATGGATATGGTACACCAAAATTATCATTAGCCTTTCTAAAGCAATTTAGTAAATTAACAGTAAATAAGATTTCTACATCGTCAAAAAGTATAAGTGGAAAAGGACAAAAAGGAGCCACAGTAAAAGCTTATGTAAATGGAAAACAAATAGGAAAAACAACTAAAGTAAGTTCATCAGGAAATTACAAAATAAGCATACCAAAACAGAGTGCTGGTAAAAAGATAGTAGTAAAAATGAGTAAGTCTGGATATAAAACAAAATCAATAAGTACAACAGTACTAAAAGTATTTAAAACATTTACAGTAAATAGTGTAAAATCAACATCAAAAAGCATAAGTGGGA
Source organism: Clostridium sp. (assembly GCA_022782605.1). Lineage (GTDB taxonomy): Bacteria > Bacillota > Clostridia > Peptostreptococcales > Peptostreptococcaceae > Terrisporobacter. The sequence goes on from JALFMW010000048.1 coordinate 2,786, forward strand.
AAGGATTAAAAGGAGCCACAGTAAAAGCTTATGTAAATGGAAAACAAATAGGAAAAACAACTAAAGTAAGTTCATCAGGAAATTACAAAATAAGCATATCAAAACAGAAAAAAGGCAAAAAAATAACTGTAAAGATGAGTAAATCAGGATATTTAACAACTGAGAAGAGTGTAGTAGTAAAATAAAACTAAATATCAAATAAAAGAGCTTAGAGGTTTTCTTCTAAGCTTTTTAAATATAATAAATTTTACTAAAGAAAAAGCATTAGAATATATGAAATATAATATTATAAATATGAGGAAGGAGTGAGAATTTGAGTAATATAAATCTATATAAATCTAT
>JALFMW010000107.1 GCA_022782605.1 Clostridium sp.
CTTATTGAATTTGTTATCACCTTCCAAAGAAAAAGCTTCTTCAGCTGTATAACAGTACTCAGCAGAGTGGTCAATCAAGGCTCTAGGATTTGAAGATAGATTAGCCCTATCTAAATCTAGCTATTCCTTATAGTTTTTCCATAAGCAGTAACCCCTCTTATCAAGTAACTATCTTCTTACTCCATTAATATCAGTTCCATATTCTGTAATGGCTCCTATATAAGATGGAATGAAATATCCTGTATATACCCACTTACCTCCTTCTGTATAGTTATGATAAAATGGAAGTACATCAAATCCATTTGGATCATAATATAGATCTCTAAGCCCCTACAATGCCGGGCCTTTATCGCCCCCTGTGCCGCCGGCGAGCCTAATACCGAACTTTGTACCTCCAATGTATATCAAAGCCTTTCCTTTAATGTAGGATTTTCTTAAAACGGAGTTAGAACCAGCTTCTTCATATACTAGCAAATCAATACGGTCACCTCTAATTTTAGCATCAGTTTCTGCTACAACACCTTCAATCTAAGACATCCAACCTGTCTCAGATGTTATACCGTTTGAGTCTTTTACTAAAGTAGAAGCTCTTTTTAAGAACTACGTATCCTTAGCCTATCTAAGTTTAGCAAGACCTCCCTAAGTATGTTCATTTGCGAAACTAAGTGCATTCCATACCTTGTCAAGAGATTTCTCTAAGTAATTAGACAAACTCGTGGTAATCATACACTTACTGTTTCTAAAGCAATTATAAATACAGGCGCAAATAGCTGCATTTATTTCAGAGAAACCAATACCACGAGACTTCATAAGACATACATCCTTCTTCTCCCTTCTGCATATTTCAAAGTAGTGAAAAAACTCATATTGAAATACCAAAAACTTAGGAAATATCTAGCTACGTCCACTACCAGCTATTTCTACATCAATATTAGGAAGTTGATAATAATTAAGATAATAGTAATTCGGACCAGTTAGTGTATATCCATTTACTGTATATCCTTCACGACACCTACGATATTCCTCATGCCAGAAGTCATTATAAGGTTTACTATATATTCGATAGCTGCAATATTTTCCAGTTCTTATATAGGTATCTCTTGCTACCGTAAACCAACTTGGATCAAAATCCAATCCCTAAGTTTCTGTAATTGGCTTGTAACCTGTTAGCTCATAAGAAAGTCTTTTATCAAAGAATTTTATATACTCTTCTTTTGGAACATCCCATTCTGAAGATTTTATTGATTCTGGTATAGGTTCCTATATTTTAGTAGGTTCAGTCTTCTTTTCCTACTAGACTTCCTGTACTAGAGTTTTTATTTCTTCCGGAAGTTTAACCTTCTTAGGTCTTCCCCTCTTCCTTTTAATTTCTTCCATAGTTGTTAAAAGTTAGGTTGGTATCCGTCTATAGCTCCACCACGTACCGAAGATTGTTCAGTTAATTCTTTCTTGACTCTTCCTTCCAAATCGACTAACTCGTCATGAACTTTTCCTAAAGAACTCAATTCAGCCATAATGTCTTTAACTTTATACACGGGCTTTCCAGTCTACTCATCTCTCTCTAAAGGATCCACTGAATTAAAGTATTCTATGAATTTATTAACAGTTTCCTGTGCAGCATGTAGCATTTTAATAGAAAGATTAGATTCTTGTATTTGTCTAAACTTCCTACATGCTGCTCTAAATTCTGGGTTATTAAATTCTTCTTCCGTTAGGTTTGCATCCTTTAGGGATTCCTAATGTCTTACCTATTCATCATATTCACTATATACGGATTTCCAGCATATAGCAAGCCATATATAGGTAAATTCTCTAAATGCTCGAAGACCCATTAATCCACTCGGGTCTTCTTTGCATTTATTTCTGCTTGGTTCAAGGAGAGCTTTAAATTCCTTAACCAATAATATTTCGTGTGTATTGAGATCAACTCTATTAAGTTGATTATTATAAACAAATATATCCTAAACCATAAGCCATTAATTCATTTACATATTTCTCCAAAATCATCTTCTCTTATAAGGAGATTTGCTCCTATCTGGAGTCCATTTTCCGTTTTTATATGATCCAGGTTTTGTAGCCTGTACCTCTTGATCGTTGTATCTATTGGCATATAAAGAATCCCTAGTAGCCTAATCTTTTACATAAGTTACTTTCTTCTTTCCTTTATCATTATATACTATAAATGGAGTCTTATTAGTCTTTGTTGGTTTAGAGGTTTCTAGATCTCCTCCCTATTGCTTTTTCTTCATTTTATTTCCGCACTTATCAAAAGAGATTAATCCTCCGTTTTCACACTTCTTCTTTTTTATCTTAGCTCCACACTTATCAATATTAATAGTACCTCCATCTTCACATTTCTTTTTCTTCATTTTTGCTCCACACTTATCCATATCAACTGTTCCACCAATTTCGCATTTCTTTTTCTTCATTTTTCTTCCGCATTTGAAAGCGTCAATTGGATTAGAAGGATATTCAATTTCTTCTTCATTCTATTTAGCCTGTATACATTTTCTACAAAGTCTTCCTCCCTGTTTGTAGTAATACATTTCCATTCCTTCTGGACACTAACCATTAAGTTTCCTTATGTAATTGAGTTTAGCTCCAAACTTAGCAGCTTGAATCTGCTATTGATGCATTTCCTGCATAAACTGAGTATATGCCTGCTTTAAGCCATCCTCTCCTAACTACTAAACTACTTGTTCTAATTGCTGCTCATTTTGAGCTCCAGTTTTCTACATTAAATACTGTAGAAATGCCTATTGTAATTGCTGTTCATTCATATTAAGTTGACCTCCTTGTTGAAATTTATTTAATGACCCTCCATTTCTAAAAGATACAGAATACTTACCATCAGTACCCATAGAATAAGTTCCAGTCTGAGCTAATTTGCGATCTTCTCCTAATTTATAATAATTTCCATTACTAGCTTGATAAACAGGTATTTGTTTACCTCCACTATTAACCCAAACTATATTACCTACTTTTCTATCATCTTCTGATAAGGTATTATAAAGATCATAATACTGTTTACCATAATCAGATCTTGTAATTATAGGTGTACCTTGTGGAGATATTCTATCATAAGCTGCTTGTGAAGCTGCCCCTGCACGAATTATTCTATTTCGATCTCTGCGTCCAAAATTACCCCTAGTCCCAAAGAACTTATTAAAAGAATCTTCATCTCCAAAATTAGTACCACTATTTTGTTCTTTTACTCTATTAAAGAAATTATAAACATTTTTGTACTAATTACTAGCATTATCTGTATTACCCATAAAATTCTAATAACCCCTAAAACTAGTTACACCAGCATCTCTTAATTGTTGTGGTGTAATTTCGAAATCAGAATTATAAGTATACTATTTAGTGCTTGGATTATAAGTACTATAATTATGTCTTTCAGATTCAGTATGATATTGTGGAGTTTCTACTGTAGTAGCTTTAACAGAGCCTCTATTTATAAAGTCATCAAAAGCAGCTTGACTTTGTTTGCCCCAATAGTTATCAGAAGTAATTCCATATCCTTTACTTATTAAGACATTCTGTGCATCTTTAGCTGTAGCTCCTTCTTTCAATCCTAACTTCTTAGCTATATCTGCACTAAGAACTCCTTTTTTACCACCACCCCACTGATCTGTTTGCCATCCTTTTACAGCATATACACCTTCTGCATCTTGACCAGGGGTATAAGTAGCTATATGTTTGGAAGTTTTTCTACTTCCTGAAGCTCCTCCTTTACTGTAGTATGGTATATCAACTTTTTGACACAATACCTTTGATGTATTTATAATTGAATCATTCAATACGATATTTAAAAAACTCATAATAATGTTAGGTCTTTAGTATTAAACACCGCTTCTTGCATAGCTCCAGTAGTAGTAAACCAACGACATCTAATTCCTATAAGGATAGGACGTTTATCCTCCCTCTTTGAGTCATGCTTGAATAAAGATGTTTCTTTCTTTACAACAATCATCCTTGGCTTATTAGGTATATCCTACTTAAGCTATACTATCTAGCCAGGATTAAAATATATATTATTCTCTTCCATATTATTTAATATTATTAAAACGGTCTTG
>JALFMW010000142.1 GCA_022782605.1 Clostridium sp.
AGTTTTACTAAATCATAAGGTGTACTTACTTTAAAATGCTCTAATAAAGTCTTGTCTCTAAAAGACGGATTTTTAACACCTTCACAGATTATAGCAAGTTTTAATTCTGTAAAATCTATATTAACGTCTCTTGTTTTCATATCTATATTTGTAGCCATGTCTGTTATTTCATCTAACTTTTCTTGGTTGATGCCTTGTATTTCAAATACCATTTTCTCTTTAAGTAATTTAGATAATCTAGGCATTTCAAGTTTCTTTTTAGGCATAGCTAATTGTTCTCTATCTAATTTTAATAATGCACTTGTTAAATTCATAAATCCTCCATAAATAGAAAGAGAGGTATTTAACCTCTCAGTCTAAACCTATTAATCACTTATTGTATTTAGGAAATTAAAATCTTCAAAAGTAAAAGGTACTTCATGTTGTATAAGTTGTCCAGCTTCCCATTGAGCTAAACTTATAGTATCAAATTGTACCCCTTTTAGTTCTATTCTTTCATGTCCATGCTTAGCAACACTTGGGTCTGCTAATTTTGATATTATTGTTGAAACTAGAGGTACTCCTTCTTTAACGGCTTCTGCTTGTCTCTTTGCAAAAGTTGAAGAAACTTTATTAAATCTTAAAGAGCCTGTACCATTCCAACCTGTATATTTTTTACCTACTCCACCATTTATACCACACATAGGTACTTCGGCTTTCATTACTTCCATTTGAGCGTCTAGTCCATAAACTTCGGCCATTTTTTCCCCATCTAACCAAAGTTCTCCGTAACTCCCGTTTACAACTCTATCACTTGTAATAGCTGTAGCCATAATCTCACCCCTATATTGTTATCTCTATTGCTACATCTTCTATAGCATCTAGTATCTTAGCGTTTATTTTTAAGTAAACGTCGTCTCCTGTATTTGCCATTTTTATTTGATCTTCTGACATTACAGACGTATCTATTCCTTTACCTTCTAAGTAAAGTCTTTGAGCTTCTACATCTATTTCACAATAACTTCCTTTATCTAGTAGCATTTCTTTTTCTAAAGTACCAAGATAAGAATTTATTGCAGATATTAATAAGCACTTGTGGTCATAATCACATGGGTACTTCCCTATGTAATAATCTTCAAGTGTTTGTTTTATATCAGACTTCATTAAATCTGCTATTGCAAGTATTTTTACTTTTCTGAATCCTTCTGGCATAGCTACACTAGTAGTTTCTAGAGAAGTTATACCTCTAGCTACTTTAACTTTTCTACCGTCATTATATATAACAAATTCACCATTTCCTATAGCTTCATCTAATTCAGATTTAGTATATACTCTAACTGAATCAACATCCATTAATGGTTGATATGTTGCAGACATAGATAATGGTACACTTGCTAATAATCCTGCTATTCTAGGTGTAAAGTCTGCTGTAGTTACAGATTCCCCACCAACTACTATTTCATTAGTAGTGAAGTTTATAACGTAAGGCTTGTCTGCTCTTTTGTTAGCTGTAACATACTTAACCATCTTACCGCTTTCTCTGTAAGCTCCTACTATAGATATAACCTCGTCTATTTCAGAACTATCAGCATAAGGTGTAACTAAGTAGTTGTACTCTGTATTTACTAATGCACCTATACCTTTTACTGTATCTTGTGCAAAAACAACTATTAATTTCTTTATTCCGCTTTGACTTCCTTTTAAAGCATAGTTTATATATTTTCTATGCTTTTCGTCTATTTCTTCTGGTATATCTAAAGCAGATAATATGTGTAGTACCTCTGGTGTAGATGCACTTGGTTTTTCTAGTATTAAAGCTACAACACCAGATTCTCCTCTCATAATAGCACTAGTACCAAGCTCTTTGAATATAATTTCAACCGTTGGTAATCCTAATCTTGCCATAGTTTACTCACTTCCCTCTTTATATTTCGTAACAACATTCTGAATATAGTCACCTTCGTATGCAGGTGTTTCATAATAAGTTTCTTCGATATTAAAACTAAATCTGTAAAGACTGTCCATCATTACACATTTTTGCTCATGTATACGTACAACTTCACCTGTTGGGAGTTCTAAAGTATCTACAAAAGTATCTTTCCAAGTTTCCCATGCTTGTAAATTTTGTTCTAAGTCTCCTTCTACAGTAGGGAAAAATGTACAGTTTACAAAGTAATGTATACTTCTACCGTACAATCCAACTTTTGGTGCATCATAAGGAACAAGGTCCACGTGAAACGCAGGTGCTTTCATACCTTGCTCTACTCTTTTGGAATATATATTGTAATCAGGGAAAGCCTCTTTTAGCTTTTTAGTTACAGCTTTTTTCATATCTAATATATTTAACGCCATGGTCTCAACACCTTTCTATAGAAATCTGGTATATAAGTAGTAAGGCTTACATTAGCACTATGAATAGCGTACTCTCTAAAATATAGTCCAGCATGAAATCCTACATACTTACCCCAAGCATAGTGATGAAATCCGTATTCTAATGCCATTGGATATAAATAACCTGTACGTGGATTAGTAGCTGTATTATAAACCTCTATTTTCATAGAAGATGTCCCCTTACCAACGAGAGGTGTTTTCTTCCAACATTTCATCATCTTGCCTGTGTCAATAGGTGTTCTTCTTTTCATTTCTAATTCTGCATTTGAACTTAATTTGTACAGCATAGTAGCACCTGACGAATCTACTTGGGACTTAACTTTTTCTATTTTTAGTGAAGGTGTTTTCATACCAATTAGTTTAGCTCCCATTTACATATCTTCCCATCTTCTTAGCATTGCTACTTCTTGATGTGAAGGGTATACCATAGGCTCACCTATAAGATAAGTTATCCCATTTTGGATACACTCAACTTCATCACCACCTACTAATTTATACCTAGGATTAATATATAGCTTGTGGTGATATTCTAGTTTATTTGTTTCTACTCCTGAGAAAACTATAGGTGCTTTATTGCGGTCGTTGGGATTTGTAAAGCTAACAGCACATTTTAAATTTTCATAAACCTTTACTCTAGTCTGTATTGTTTCTCCCCACTCGTCCACAGTATCTACGACTCTATACACATTCACATTATGAAAATAAGTACTTTCTATTGGATCAACTACCACTAGAAAAACCTCACTTTCTTTAGATAAGGCTTTAATTCTCCCATCATATCACTAAATAGATTTTTGTTTGAGCTACTGTCATATTCATATTTTATTTTGTAGTCTCCTCTATCTATTTGAGTTACTCTTTGTCCATCAAGTCCACCTTGCATAAGCTGTAATACTTTTCTCTCTACCACAAAATTTAGCTGTTCAGGTAATTCCTCTAGCTTTATCATGTTTAATAGAGTCTGTACACATAAGTCTATATAATAATTTATAAGATTGTCTTGACTATCATCAGTTATCGCTAAAAGCATTTTTATGTTTTCTAACATAAAATCACATCCTATAACTCAAATACACCATCGTATTTAAGTAGTATAT
>JALFMW010000145.1 GCA_022782605.1 Clostridium sp.
GAAGACCGGGATGCTAACCGTTAAACACCAATCCCGCATTTTGTATAAATATTATAACAAAAAATTTTTTAAAAGTCAAATTTGTGGTGCCGCTGACGGGACTTGAACCCGTATGATATTTCTATCGAGGGATTTTAAGTCCCTTGTGTCTGCCATTCCACCACAGCGGCATATATCCCACAAGACTCAACTCTATTAACCAGCTCTAAAATAACAGGTATTATAAATTTTGCTGTAAGAGTCTTTAACTTCTATATATATATTATACTTTATTTTTTATTAAAAATCAAATAAATATTTTTATCTAAACAAGACTTATTTGGTTTGGTTCCGTTGGGTTTAACCGCTTCCCTACCTCCACCATATAGTGGTGGGGAGGGCAGGATTCGAACCTGCGTAGCATTTGCGACGGATTTACTGTCCATTTCTTTGCTGTTAAAGTCTTTTTCTTTATTGTGTATATATATTATACATTATTTTTTATTAAAAATCAAATAAGTTCTTTTAACTCAAATTCCAATTTTTCAATCTTACGCAAATCAGAGATTTTCCAATTAATTGCTCTATTCCATGAAGATTTTCTCTTTCCTTTATTGCGAGTTTTTGGAGAACAATCAGGACATGAACAATGAATTTTATTCTTACTGTATTGATGAAGATTGTTATAATAATCGCCATAACTGGGACGCCAACACCAATAACGACTTATTCTACGTCTATGTATTGCTTTTCTAAAAGAAACATCACGATTATAAGCCATTGATTTAGTTTTCATATCTTCTTCCTCCTTATAATTAAATAAGGGGGAAAAAGTCTTTCCCCCTATTATATTACATTTCGGATACGAGGCAATTTACTTCATTAGTAGCAAAAGAAGCACTGGCAGATGCTTCATTAAAATAATTTGCCATCTTATCATAATAAGCTTCTGCTGCACGCAACTGCTTTTCTGCTTCAGCAAATTTAGTTGCTGCTCTACGAGCACGCTTCTGAGCAACCTTCTGATTGCAACGAGCTGCCGCAAGACGCTTACCAGCTTCAAAGTCATAAGTATCACGAGGATCGCACTTAGCATAACCCTTTACAGTACGACCACCATAAGTAGAAACCGCAGAAATAGTCACCTTACCATTAGCATCATTGAACTTAAAATACTTATACTTATCCAGAGAATATTCCATATTATAAACACCTTTTTCACATATTTTTTTATTCAATTATTCTTGTCTTTTGGACAATGGAGCCGGCAGACGGATTCGAACCCCCGACCTATTGATTACAAATCAATTGCACTACCAACTGTGCTATGCCGGCATATTAAGAGAAATATAATTTATATCTCTCTTAACTTTCTATAAATATTATATCATAAATTTTTTAAAAAATCAAATTTTTATATTGTGTTCAGTATTATAAGTTGAAACTAATTCAGTAATAACATATAATTGATATTCTGGTTTTACCATATAATTTACTAATATACAAATATTTTCTATAATATTTAAGGTACGTCCTTCAATTTTAAAATATTTAAAACCTGCTGGTTCATACGTATTAAATATTTCATCTGGTGTTAAATTATTACTACCAAAAGCTAAAGAGGGATATAAACAATTATATTGAATTTTACATCCTTCCATAGTATAAGATTTACCATAATTTAAAGAAAATATACTATTCAATCTATAATGTTCTTTCCGATAAGGGCAGCCAGGCGGACAAATAGCATTAATTAAAAATTCACATTTATCTTTTTCTTCAGAAGTTAATGTAAAAATTTTTTTATTTTTATTTAAATTATAATCCAAACAAATCATACTATAATTAGGATTATTAATTTCTTCTTTTAATTTATCAAATTGAGATAAACATTTTGTAGTAGAAGATATAAAAGAATATCCTTGATAATTTGTTTTTATATATTCTAATAGCTTGTCATCAACTAAAACAATATCAATATTTTTATTTTCACAATTTTTTAAGATTTCATTACAATATCTATTATAATAATCTCTTTCTTCTAATTGATTATTTGTAAATATAAATCGTGGTCTTATCTTAAACTTTTCATAACTATTAATAATAAATTTAATTTTTTCAATACTACAAGTATTATATTCTGAAAATACTCGTCCGCCATCCCAAGTACAAAACTAAAAATTACCAAAACATCCATAAATTTTAAAATTATCTCTAAAATATTCTGGATGATTATTTAAATAATTTAAGAAAAGCATATTTAAATCAAAATGTTCAAATAAATTAGAAATTATAAAATTAACCATTATTTTTCCCCCAATCAGAATAAATATTATAATATTTATCAGGATTACAAAAATAATTTATTAAAAATGCTAAATAATTATTTTTTGAATTTCTTGGAGAAGAATCAATAAAAAATTTATTAATACCTAATTTTACGTATTCTTTGCATTGATTTAAAGAAATTAAATTATTATTAGTATCGCTTAATCCATTTGAAATAAAAGGACATGATTCAATACAATTTAATTCAGAAAAATGGTATTGAAAACTATTTTCTTCCATTTGGCATTCAAAATATTTTTTACAGTCTTGATTACAAATATTATTAATTTTAAGAATAAATTTTTGTTTAAATTTAAAATTATTAAAAAATTCAGAAGTATAAAAAATATAAGGAATTTGAATTCCTATAAAATCTTTATTATTAATGATATTATTTAATTCATCTAAATAATCTTCCTAATGTGTAATAAAAAATTTTTCAGACAAAATATATTTATAATAAGGATATTTACTTTTTATATATTTATAAAAATCTAAGTTACTTAAAATTATATTATTACTACCATTTTGGAAAATAGATAAAATAGCTTCTCCCATTCTATCATAAAAATCTTTTTCATCTAGTAATAAATTACTAAAATCTAAATATAAAGGTAATCCAGTGCTTTTAGAAATATTTAAAAAATTATCATATAATAGAACTGGAGCATTATTAATATTAAAATTAAAACTACCATTCCAATAGCAAAATGGAAATGAAATTGTAGAACCAATAAAATTAATATTCTAATCTAAAAAATAATCTTTATCTTTAATTGACATTTCACGAAAAAAATTATTTACAGATGATTTATAAAAACTATCAGATAATATAAAATTCATAAAAACTCCTTTTATATTTTATTTTATATGAATATTATACAAAATAAAATATAAAAAATCAAATTATAATCGTTCATTAAATATTTTACAAGACATTAATTGTGATATTGGCAAATGCTAAGGACAATACTATTCACACTACTAGCATCCAATACAATTTAAAGCAGAATTTTTTTCTTTTAATAATTCTTTTAATTTATTTCTATCATTATTATACAATAAAAATGTCTATTTTATATTTATTTCCTAAGAACATTTATCATCACAATATCCGCACCCTACACAAGGTATTTTAGATAATAAATTATTACTTATTTGTTTCATAAAAGATATTTCATTCTATAAAACTTTTTTATTACTATTAATAATATTAAAATTATCCTAAAATTCTTGTATATTAGTTGTACCATTTAAGACTAATCGCACCTGAGATAAAGTATTTAAAAATCTATTACATAAATTACTATATTGGCTTAGTAGTCCTCCACTCTATCCATTCATAACAAAAATTGGTATATTATGTTCTTTTAAAAAAGTATATAATTCTTTTCCTATTCCATTATACCAAGTATGAAAATTTAATGAAATTTGGACAAAATCCCAATTATATAAATTAATTATTTGTTTTAAATAAAAAACTGTGTCATGGAAAGAAAACCCTAAATATTTTATAATACCTTCATTTACTAATTCTGACAACTATTGGATAATTAATATTAGATCATCATTTCTATTTATAAAGTATTTACGATCTACTGCCTAGATTAAATAAAAATCAAAATAATTTGTATTAAATACTTCTAGCTATTTAAATACGAAATCTTTAATAGATAGATTTGAAGCTTTCCAAGTATAATAATCTAATTTATCCGCTAAATAATATGATGACCTATCAAAAGGCTTTAAAGCTTGGCTTAATAACTCTTCACAATGATTTTGATTATAAAAACTACATCCTTCAAAATAATTACTTCCTATTGAAATAGCCTAGTGTATAAAATTATTTATATTATTTGAATCTTGGGGATCGAACCGCATTAGTCCAATCCCCATTTTATTTAAATCATTATAAATCACTTTCATTGGCTTCCTTAATTTCATCAGGGAAAATTAAATCATGCAAGGCTCCATCACATAATCCTGGTTCTGATAATGGAATTAATTCTTGACCATAATATTTTACAACATTTCCTTCATGGTCAATTTTATAAGTACGAATACATTTATAAGAAGTTTTATTGTTAGCTCGCCATACAAATACTGATTTAATTTGTTGATAAGCGCCAATTGGTGGAAGATCATCAGTAAATTTTTCTTTTAAAGCGTCTTCTTCAGTATAGTCAGTTGGGGGTTTTTGACACTCAATATTATTACTATTTGTTTGATTATTTGTTTGATTATTTATTTGATTATTTAGATTTTTCTATGTTATTTCGGGATTTAAATATTTTATATTTTCATCATCTAAAAAATCAATTAAATATTTTAATTCATACTATTTAATAATTAAGTCTAGCATTTGAGAATTGATACCTAATATATTTAACAAATAAATTAAATATATATTATTATCATCATATTTCTTTAATCGAAATTTTAAATCTATATAATTTTCTTCAGTTAATCCTTCTATTAAGATTTTTGAAAGAAATTTTTTCATATCTTGCTAAGCACGATCGGTATCCATTTTTCATATATCTCCTTTTTCTCTACCTTTAATTTATTATATGTATTTATTAATTCCGCCGCATTTATATATATTATTTTTATATCTTCATTATTTAAAGATTGCATATCTTTGATCATTGATTCCATAACATACATAAATTTTACAGTTTCTAATTCACATACTGATTCTATTGGATATAATATTTCTTTATGATCTTCATAATTTGCTCCATGACAACATTTTATACAATTTTTATTAATACAACAAGTATCACATTTAATATATGCTCCTTGTCCAATAATTAAAAAAGGAATAATAGGAGTAAAATTTAAAGCCTATATACCAATAATTTTATTATTTTCAACTCTATATCTTCCATAAAGAAGTTTTTCATATGCTGTTCTATGGCAAGGGATAATTGCTAAATCTCCTAAACGAATAGAAAAATTCTAAGTAATGGCGCAACTGCTACGATTATTCTCTCTTAAACAAAAAGGTAGATAAGACATTTGAGATATAATAGATTTATCAGGGGAGAGTGTATTAAATAAGTCTTTAACATAATCTATATGAGAAGAATACAAAGTTTTTAATTTATTTTTAAATACCTTCAAAAAATCTAAGTATTGAGAAATTGTAGTATCATTCCAACTATTAGGATTACGAACTTCTAAATACATAACATCTCTTATACAGTTGAAATGATATTTTTTACATTGTTCATCCCACCATTTAAAATTTTCTACCCATTTGTCAATAGTATAAGCATCTACCATAGGATGAAAAGCATAACCAAATTCATCACAAAAATTAAATAATTTGTCTGCATATTCTGTAGCTTCTTTATAAGCTCTATGTTTATCTGAAAAAGGTCTAGTTTCAGCATCTATAATTAAACCATCATATGAAGCTGAAAAACATAATCTACAATTTTTTAATTTAAATTTTTTAATATACTATTTTATTATATTTAATCTATTATCATCATCAACAAAAGAACAATTTGAAGGAATCATAATAAATGGCATAGAAATTTTATCCAAATAGCTATAAATAGTATCTAAAATATTATTACCTAAAGGATAACCCCAAATTTCTCCACTAAAAAGATCAATACATCTTAATGAAACAATATTATGTTCAATAAAATGATCAAATAATAATTTTAAATTATTAATAATAGTGTCAGGAGAACGGTATTCTTTTGGGTAAATTCCATCTGCATATTTCTATAAATAACAATAAGTACATTTTTTATCACAAACAGAAGTAATATCTAACTCTAAAGTAACTCCGGGCTAAGATTTTAAAGCTGCATCTTTATTTAAAACCTATAAATTTGGATAAATAGTTGAATATAAAATATTGCTTAAAATCTCATCTTGTTCTTTCTAATACTATATATTATTATTGTCTTTGATAGGTTCCATCACAGTACTCCTTTGCTCCATTTAATAATAATTTAATTAATCCAGGAGGATTTAAACATAAAGATGTAGTTACATTCATATTATCTCTCATGCAATAAGATGTTGAATCCAAAATATAACAAGCAGCATCAATAGCTTCTTGTTCATCTAAATATTTTTTATCAATCTACCCCATTTTAGCATATAAACGAATTTGATAAACTAAATTACTTTTTTTACACGTTAAATCTGGATTATAAAAACAATCAATCATTCGTTCATATTGAGCATATTCTTCTAATGACATAGCATTAGAACGTACCTAAGATTCTCCAGTAAAGCCAGAATTTAAAATACTACGTTCTTTCCAATCTCGGTTTTTCTCAGCATATTGTTTATATTCTTCTAATAAATCAGTAAAACCACTATGACATACTGAAATTTTATTTTCAGGTAATAGACCAACTACGCTTCTACCAGATCCGCAATTTCCACAATTTCCTATCATATTATTATTTTTGATTTTAGCTACATCAGTATCTAAAGGCTAATCTTCCCAATAATATCTTGGTACAAATGAAGTTATATGCTTATAACATTTAAAATATTTTTTTACTTTATTTTCTTCTTCAATTTCTCGACATAACTTACAATAATTAGCGAATAAAATTCCATCCTATTTAGTGTGTGGAGCTGGAACTGCTGTATTAGGTACTGTTGGATTAGCACTAATATCTGCAATTTTATGACAATTAGCCTAATAAATTAAATTATCATAAAACTAAAAATATTCAATAATTTTTTCTTTATTCTATAACATACTTATTGTTTCTGAAGTATGAGTTGGTTTAAAATGTATATGTAATTCTACATTGTCTGGTAAATTTTCATCTATATTATTCATTAATTTTTGATAATTATTTAAAAATAAATCTGTTACGCCTTCGCCACGATTTTTATCATTAATATATTTTGGTCCATCTAAAGATAATTGTAAATCAATAATAAATTTACGTTCTGGATAATTTTTTAAAATATTTGTTAATCCATAAAATTCATCAAACCAATTGGGGATGGTAAAATTAGTAGAAGTCATAAAAGTATTTAAATTAGGATAATATTCTATAAATTTAGGTATTAAATGATATACTCTATGCAAACCAATAGAAGGTTCTCCACCCCAAAACTATATTTCTTTTAAAACATTTTTTAAAAATATTTCTTTTGAAAATTCAAAATAATAATCATTTTTAAAACTTTCTTCAAATATTTTATCAATATGTAATAAAGCAGGACTTTTATCTATATAACAATAAGTACAATTTAAATTACAAGTAATATTAGGATATAATACTAAAGTCATTCTATTTTCTTTCATTTGTCTTGTTGCTATTCTCCTTTTATTTTCTTACTGCAAAACCAAAAAATATATTTGTATTTGTAGTAACTGAATTTGTATAATTACTATCATTATACACTGGTCCATCTACTACTTCCTAATCTATTCTAGAACAGGTATTACTATCTTGAGTAAATCTAGCAAAATCACCACAAGTAGAGTTAGTACTAAATTTATCAAAATCAGAACAAACACTCTATTTACCGTCTCTAACAAAATCGCTATGAACGCTATTAGTAGAGTTATTTGTTTTAGAAACATTATATACAGAGCTAAAAGGGTGATCTGTTCCATTTGAAGTTTTACCACCAAAAGTACTATTGCGAGCCATTAAAGAAATAGATGGATCAGATATAATTCGACTTTTTTTTAGTATATCTCCAGAATTTAATAAATTTAATAATGATGATAAAGTATATGTATTCTTTTTATCATCATCAACAATTTTTGTTAAATTTTTTTCACTCATACTATTTCTCCTTTAATTAGTGAATTTAGAAAAATCAGAAGCAACACCATTTGTTTTACAAACACTATTTGTACGATTAAAGAAAGTAGTATTTGTAAAATCAGTTTCTGTTTTTCCGGTTGCAATAACTGAAAAATCGCTACTTAGTCCGCCCACAGATCTTACGTCTCTTGCACATAAATTCTGTAATGCTGCAATAGTATTATCTATATCATTTTTTGTAGTTTCATTAATTTTATTATTAATTTTAGGAGTTTCTGTCGTACTACTAGACCAATCTAAAGCATATTGTCCATATGTATTTGTTTTTAAAGTATTTAACAAATCTAAATAATTAGTATAATCAGTACTTGTAATACGCTTTCCACTAGGAATGCTTGAATAACTTAATGTAGTTAAATTAAATTCAGTTCGAATGGCGTTTAATTGCTCATACCAATTATTTAAATCATTTTTTTTAATTTGAGAAGCCATAATAATATAATAATTTCTCCTTTCTTATTGATAAAAAAAATAATCTCCAATTTAATTATTTATTTATTAAATTGGAGATTATAAAATTATTGTTTAATGCTACTTATATCATTAATTTCTAGAGTAATTAAATCTTCTACATTATTACGAACAACTCGTCCAATCATATATGTTCCTTCATAATTTAATACTTCTACATTATCATCATTTAATAATGTAATTTTAGAAATAGTTGAATTAATAATTGGAATTAAATCTTTAACTACTAAATTATTATTTTCACTAGGTTTAATATGAATAACTAAGTTAAATAATAAAGTATTTAATTGAGGATCAATGCTCAATAATTCCGAAAAAGTATGATAAACATAAGAATAGGTATTATCTTGAATAGTAAGATTTATTTTTTTCATAAAAATTTCTCCTTCCAAATAATATCTAATTTTTATATAAATATTATATAATAAAAATTAGATATTGTCAATTTTTATCTATAATAATTAAAATTAAGTACAAGTCTATTAAATATATTGGACCAATTTTAATTATTTATCTTTTTTATCTTATGAATATAAGGTTTTAAATCAGAATAGGGAAAAACACCATTATATTTACTACATTTTGGCTAACATAAACATTCATGGCAAGTTGGAATAGAATAATTATAATAATAATTTTCATCTTCGGTATAATAAGATAAATGAAGACCGTTAGTTATATATTTAAAGCTTATATCATCATAAGCCTAATCTAAATTAGGAATTTTTATATTATTTAATTTAGCCCATCCATATTTTATACTTGGAATAATAGGATGATTTCCATATTCAGTAAATCCATCACATTTTTTAGCATCTACCCATATTCTATTATGATCTTGATGAATAGCCTAAACTGGACAAGCCTATAAACAATCAGTACAATCAATACAACTATTTAAATAATTAAAATTTGATTTATTCCGTGTAGGTAAATTAATAATTTCATTAAAAATACCAAAAATACTAACATGAAATTCAAAACCAAATTTATTACTATAAACTAATGTATTTTTACCATATTGGCCCAATCCGCTTAATACAGTCGCATATTTATAATTTATTTCTACTTGGCCGAATTCCAATTCAGGTAAATAATAATGTAAGATACTTTCACTATAATGATAAACTGAATAATCAAAATTTTGAGTTTTATTTAAAACAATTAAATATAATTTAAATTTTTCTAATTCTTTGTGATTTTTCATTGTTAAAGAAATTAACTATTCATTACCTAATTTTATAGGAAAATTTAAAACTTCATTTATTTCAGTTGGCAATAAATAACTTAAATCCCAATTATCATAATTTTCTTGTTCAAAACCAAATTTTATTTCATTAAAATCAATAATTCTCATAATATTTTCCACTATATAAATTAATTAAATTTGTCATATCTGTATAAGTAACTAAACTTAAATTAATACAATTTTCAAAATTATCAAACATTTGTAAATATATATAATATTCTTTAGATAAGATAAAATCTTGAAAATTAGTAATTAATAAATTATTATCATTTTTAGTATAAACTAATGCCAAACTAATAAATAATAATCCAATTTGAGAAATATTATTATTTTGTTGAAATTTTATTAATAAATCAATTGATAAAAAATTATTAATAAAATAGAAAAGTAAATAATAATATTCAGTAAGAAATTTTATATTTACTTTACTATTTTTTTCATCAGATAAATTTATTATATAACTTATATTTATTAAATAATCTAAAATATTTAATAAATTTTTAATAAAAAAATCTTCATTTTTTAACTAAGGAAAATGATTAATATATTTATCTATTTCTAAATATAAATTCGATAACCAAATTAATTCTGTTAATAAATTAAAAGAATTTCTATTTATAGTAGATTTTGATAAATTATAATTTTTAGTAAATGTTGAATTACTACGATATATGCGAAAATAAAATGATTTATTTTCAATAATTTTAATATTTTTACTTAACAAAAAATTTATAACTCTAAAAATAGAGTCTTCAGTTCCTTTACTTAAATTTGGTAACTATAGATTATATTGGTTAATAAAATTTCTATTATAAACTATACCCTAAATAGAATTAATATAACATAATGCTTTTATATAAGGAAAATTTTTATTAGTTTGTTTATCCCAATTTTTTATTTCAGATATAATAAAATCATATCCAGAAATACAATATGATAATATATCTTCAATAATTATATCATCATCATCAATAAAAGTAATATACTAATCATTTGATGACTATAATCCTAAATTTCTAGCTATACCTGGTCCAGAATTTTTATTAGTTTTTAAATAAAAACATTTAAAATACTAATTATATAAAGTAATTAATTCTTTATATTCTGTGCTATAATTAGAACAGTCATCGACAATATAAACATTAATTTTTATATAATCACTTGTTTTTCGCTTTATACTTGTTAATAATCTATCTAAATACTTAGGCTCATTAAAACAAGGAATAATAATATCTAACATTATATGCCTCCTTTTCTAATTATAATATAACATAAATTTTATATATTTTCAAATTTTATAAAACTTGTTTCCAAGTTGTACCATTTATTTTTGTCCACGTACTTTTTATTTTATGCCAGCCGGTCAAGGTAATAGCAGGTCCGCCAGTGAATGTACCTGTTCCGGCATTTTTATAGAATACTTTATTTACTTTATCCCATAAGCCATATTCATTATCTGATATTCTTTTGACTGGAATAAAATCACGAATTAATGTACCATTATCATATAGTTTATAATAATAT
>JALFMW010000165.1 GCA_022782605.1 Clostridium sp.
ATAATAAGTATTTCCATTACGGAAAATATAAGGATATTGACTTCCTATAGTATCCATTTTAGTTTCTAAAGTATTAATTTTAAAACTTTCTACTTTAGGATTAAATCTAATTTTTAACAATCTACCATTTTCATATAAAAAACTATCTTCAAATATACTATAAATTATATTAGATAAAATTTTGTTTGAACGCAAAGAAGTTGCGTCACTATACTGTTGAATAGCATATTGATAGTAAAATCCATGCTCAACAGTAAAGTCTTTATATAATACACGGCTAGGCGCTTCACCAGTTAATTTAAATTTAAGAATAGGATTCCAAGAACTATAGTTATCTTCACTACTAGCTCTTAAAAGAATAAAAGCTCCAGTAGCAGGAATCTCTGATTTAGTAGCAGCATCTTTAATACCTTTTAAATTAATTTGCGCAAATCCATTATTTTCATCCATGACTGCTTGTAAAGTAGCACGAATTTCAGGGTCAATCGTTTCTCTATTAATAATACGATATTCAGGGCTTGCAGCCTCATAATTATTAATTGTAGTAACTTTATACTAAATATAATAATTTTTACCTTTAATTAATTCTTTATTTAACTCAAAACTGTCATATGACTCATATAACTGTTCATCATTGATAGTATTATGTAGCTATTCTCCAGAAGTAGCAAATACATTATGGTATTCATCATATACAATAAATTGATAAGAATAAACTCTTTCAGTTACATCACCATTATATTGACTATAATGACCAATAAAATTAGTCTTATTAATACCAATACCACCAGATTCCAACCCTTCAATTTCTACTTTTGGATCTGTGGTATATTTAACAATACCAACTGTAGAATAATATCCTATAACTTTATTATTATCAATATAAGCTAATTGAACCTTATAAGACTACCCTAAATTTAATTGAAAAGCATTGCCATTAATTTGCTTAAACTTTAATTGGAAAGTAATTGAGCCACTATTAATAGCATCTTGTGCTTGAGATGAAACAATCTAACCTTGCGCAATTACTACATTACTTTGTATAGTTTTAAATATATAAGCGAATCCACTAACTTCTGCCGCGCTTACAGTTTGATTCATCTGGAACGGAATAGTTAATTCCGTTCCAGTAAAAGCAGGCAATGTTCCACTTATATAAGGCGGATATAATTTATCCATAAATTATTCCTCCTCTTGTTTTTGTTGTGTATTATTCTAACGATAAATGAATTCTTTTAAGCTTTTAATACATTCTCCCATTAAAATAGTATCTTCACCTTTTGTAGAAATACAAATTAATGTGTTATATAAAGCATTTAAATAATTTAAATCCTCTTTATTCATTAGTTTTTTCCTCCTTTAACTCTTTAACTTGAAGCTTTAATTCTTCAATCTCTTTCATTAAATCTTGTGTGACCGCAATATTTAATGTAAATAAACTGTTATAATCCAATGATAAAAAATGTTCATTATTATAGTTAACTAAACTTTTATCATTTATATTATTTTTCTATAAACTATTTTCAACATCTTGAGCAATAAACCCTAAATAAATTTTATCTAAATCTTTATATTTATAACTAACAGGTTTTAATTCATTAAATAACTATTTATAGGTATTAATATGATTATAATTAATATCTGTTTTTAAACGTCTATCAGACATTATCTACATTGCTGAGCCAGAATAACATCCGCTTCCAACTACGTATATTTGACTAGACTTATTATAGTATAATGAAGCACCAGCATTAGATGCAGCTACATAGCCACCTCCATAGTAACTATCACCATTCATTCCAAAAGCCCACATTTGTATACCACTTGTACTATGCGTACCATTATTGCCTTCATAGTTATAATCAATACCACCAACGTCATCACTCATTTTATCTAATTTTGCTAAAGCTTGATTCCAAGCACTATTCGCTTGGGCTAAAGCGGCCGTAGCATCAGCCTAAGCTTGTTTAATATCTTCAACTTGCTTACCTACTTCTCCAATGGCATTTGCAGCATCAGTAATAGCTTGTTCTAATTGTTCCAAAATATCATTTAAAGACCTGCTGCTGGCCCCTCCATCCCCACTATATTTAATATATATCTCTCCATTAAATATACCAGTATTAGCCCAAATATATCCATTATTTAAATCAATTTTCATACCTTCCTAATTATAATTATTATTTAAATAATTCTATGATTGTAAATAATAATTATAATTACTAACATTCATTAAAATATTTTGACTATCAGGATCTTTAATAGTTAAATAATTTGTACTATCAGCACCAC
The DNA here is from genome assembly GCA_022782605.1 of Clostridium sp. GTDB lineage: Bacteria > Bacillota > Clostridia > Peptostreptococcales > Peptostreptococcaceae > Terrisporobacter. The sequence goes on from JALFMW010000165.1 coordinate 2,293, forward strand.
TATTGATTGTAAAAACTGAATTACCTTTTATTTTACAATCTAATAAATTTTTTTCTAAATTTATTAGCATACCATTTCCATTAGAAATATCATAGGTAGCTGATTTTAAAAGACATTCATTTCCATTTAATATAATACGGCCTTTACCATCTTTACCAAAAAATGCTGTACCATCTTCTTTTAAAGCAAAAGATTGCTCTCCTTGATGGAATCCATATACACCAGTTTGACCGCTAATACTATTATCAGATATTGATTCACCATTAGGGCTCCAATTACCTACTAATACCCCAGAAAAAGTATTATCATCATTTTTCTTACCAGCAGCAATCTAACTAGCTAAAATACTTCCACTTGCTTCATTTAATACTAAAGATTTGCCATCCCATTTATTTATCATAGATGAAGGATACTTATTCTATAATATTAAAATAGGCTAAGTCCATAAAATATTTCCCTAAGCATTTTTACACTATACAGCATACTAAGGAGCACTACTTACATATATTGCTAAAGGATATAGATAATATGATTTATTTATATTTTTAATAATACCATAAAAATCAGACTCATTCTAAGAGATTCTTTTATAATAGTGGCTTTCAGAGGGTATAGTATTATTATATTTTTTCTCATAATAATTTATTGTTTTATAAGTTGTAATAATTAAATTACCCTAATTATCTTTAATATAATAATTCTCTCCATCTAAAGGATTACTTACTATATCTACACCTATTGTTTTTTTATAATAATTTAATTTATTAAATGTAGAATAAATATAATTATTATAAGTTCCAGTTCGAGTATAGCAATTATTATAATCTATATCTTCTCCATTAAAAATTATATTATAAGTATCTTTATTCGAATCTAAAGCATATAAAGCTTTACCAGTATATATAAATTTATAAGTATTATTATTTTGTTTAAAATAATATAATTTTGTTGGAATTAAATCATTAAAATCTATTTCAACAATACTATCACCATTTATTTCAGAAATATAATACTCTTTAAATTCATAAGTACTCATTGTATCTTCTTTAAAAATATAATAATTTGTATTATATTTCCAAGCATTTTTATTAATAAGCTCATATTTTTTTACATATAATTCTTCAAATTCAAAAGGATAAATAACTTTATAGTTAAACTAAGTACCACTAGCTAAAAATCTATATTCTTGATTAATATTTAAATCATCTATTGAAGTAATTTTATTCCCATCATTATCAAAAAGATTATTTATTAATCTATTATAACTAACAATAGCTATCTAATTATATACAGTGCTATTCCCTCGCGTAGTATTTTTTATTATATATCTTTTATCAGGAATTTTCTAAATATCAAATATAGATAAATTATTCGTCTGAGAATTTTTATCATAAATAGTATCTAGATAAATTCCTTCTACATTAGTATAATCTTCTTTTGAAACATCGTAATGAGAATAATAAGGAAATTTATCTATTAAATCACTCTATGATACCCTAACTTTATTAATTGCCAGTTGATAGAATGGCTATTCTACATAATATGAAGATATATATTTTCCTGTTACTTCATCTAACTAAAAATATAATGTTTTATTAATTAAATTATTAGGAGAAACTAAAGTATATTTAATATCTTCATTATCCTAATAAAATGTTGTATCTTCTATAGGTAAATAAAAACCTGAATAATCATTATTATTATTATTATTTAAAGTAGCACTAACATATAAATATTTACCATTATCATCGCGAATATATCCATTTGCTATTTTTTTATATAAATTCTAATATTTAAAAATATAAGACTAAGTTCCATCAATATTATAATATGTTTCATTATTTACTAAATCCCAATAACTATCTACTAAATTATATCTATCTTTATTAGGATTTAATTTATAATAAGTTTGTTTCTCTCCTGTATATATTACCTCTGTAATTTTATCTTCAAGATAATATTTTTCTCCTTTGTTAGGTTTTGTCACTAAATTAAATATTATATTAGAAGATAAAGATATAGGAATATATACATCTTCATTATTATTATTTCTACTTTTATAATAATAAGTTTTATATTTTAAATCTTCCTCAGTGGGATAACATTCAGTATATTGATAATTATTAGAAGCTGGGTAAATATCCCAATAAACATCTCGAATCTAAGTTAATTGTTCGTCATTACCATATAATTGATAAGGTTCTTTAGAAAAAACTGCTTCGCCATCACTTAAATAAATTACCTAAGTAGGCCCATTTATATAGCTTCCCTATCCAGAAGTAATAGGAATAGGGTAATAAGCAGTTAATAAATAATTACCCCAATTCTATAATGTTACTGATAAAATATACATTTTATTCATTAATGAATTTTTATTTAATACAGCAAATGTGATTTCATTAGATTTACCGGCTATAGTCTTTAGACTCACATCAGAATCATCTACATTTAAAGACCATATACAATTATAACTACTTAAATCTATTTCTTTACCAGTATTATCATATAAAGAGGCTCTAAATTTATAATCTTTAACTTCTCCAGAAGTAATAGCAACAATTGGATTACCAACTTGATCATCAACTAAATCAATAACTAAAGTACAATCAGTACCATTCGTGCCAGCTTGCCCAACTGTAAATTCTTTCTTAGCTGTATATTCAACATTATCGCGCTTAATTTTCGCAATAACTGTATTATTTGATTTATTCGCACTATAAAAATTATTTACTTTATATTTAACTATAAAATCTTTATCA
>JALFMW010000191.1 GCA_022782605.1 Clostridium sp.
GATTCTGGTCATTGTGATGGACCAGAAACTCTTATGAGATTAAGAGAAATAGACAACTTTAATATTCCTGTTATTGTTTTAACTGTTTCAAAAGGAAAAAGAGATATGTTTGTTAATGGTTATGGATTTAATGAATATATGGAAAAACTCTTAACACAAGATAAAGTGATGGAAACATTACCAAAATTATTTAAAGATTTAGAATTTACAAAAATAGAAAGCAATAAGTCAGCATAAGACCTATTGCTTTTTTCTACCTAATAACTTATCTATTGAAAAAGGTTTATAGACAAGTGTTAAACTATACAAAAATGTTGTTGGTATTAAGTTTTTAGAATTTTCATAGTGTGCATAATTTGCTTGTGATGTATTGATTTTCTTTGCAACTTCTTCTTGTGTCATAGAATTTCTTTTACGAAGTATGCGAAGATTTTTTGATATTAAATCTATATCTATTTCTAATGGCAAATATGATTCATCATTTTTATTTGTTATACCAAACAAGTAATCAAGACTAAAGTTATAATGATTAGCATATTCAATTAATCTTCTTAATGGGATAGTATCTTTTCCAGTTTCCCAACCAGATATTGTAGTAAAGTTCAAATTAAAGAACTCTGCAATATCTTTTTGTTTTATATCAATATTTTCTCTACTATTTTTAAAGTTTTTAATTATCATTTTTTTCCCCCTATATAATTATTCCACTTACTAGGGCAAATATAATAATTCTAGGGAAAATAGACTATTGCGAACAGAAAATATTTGTATATTTGCACAATTCGACAAATTTTGCGATAGAAATATGATATATTTTTATTGAAATTACCAGAAAATATCGGAAAAAAGCATATTTTGATAGTTATAATCATTATATGAAATAGCATATTTCATATACTAAAATAAAAAAAATGACTTTTTGTATATAAATTTAGGCATTTCATAAACTATTTAGTTTTTGTGTCAAAAAATGTGGTACTATGTCGATGAAATTAAAAACGAAAGAGAAATCCATCAGATTACCAATGATGTTTTTTAAAAATCAGGGAGGGATAAGATGGATTTTTATTTATTATATAAAAATAATTTAGAAAGCATACACTAACTTTTAAGGGTTAATTGTGTGCTTTTTTGTTTTTATATAAGACAATTCCATTCTATGTACTTATTAAGCATAAACATGCTGAAGGAAAAAATTTTTATGAGAGATTTTTTGGAGTAGCTTTATAGAAATGTTTATGTTCTAAAAATCTACGCATTAAGAGGTGTGTAGATTTGAGAATTGTCTTGATTGATTTCAATATAATTGCATATTTCAAAGTGAGTAGAAAAGATTTTATAGACTTTTCTGCTCATTTTGTGTTTTTAGCTCCTAAATGTAGAGGACCTCCTATTACTTGAATTAACTGAAATTTGAGTGAATAGGAGGTTTTTCTTATGTCTAATGAAGAATTAGAAGATGATGTTGTACTTGCAAAATTTATAAATTATATGCAAAAAGCACTTTATCACATGAGATTAAATTATTTTAGAGATTATGAGAGAATGAGAGATTATGAGGTTGAACTAGAAGAAATTGAATGTCCAAATTCAAAAGATGTTATAAATGAAGATATATCAATTATAGGAGTTTTAAATGATACTGAAATTAAATTATTAAACCTATTATATACACAGGGACTAAGTTATAAGGAAATATCTGAAATAACAAATGAAAATATAGAAACTTTAAAGAAAAGGCGAACTAGAGCCTTAAAGAAATTAAAAAAGGTTATGGAGGAATGAGAAAATGCAATATAATACAGAGTTTTATAAATTATTAAGACAAGCTGTATATGATGATACAGCATTAGTAAGAGTATTAGACAAAATAATGAAACTTATAAATAGTAATTCTAAAGATGATGATGGGGAAATTAACGAGGATTTAAAGAGCGAATTGATTACATATTCTATTGAATTGATACGAAATAAAAAAATTTATAAAAAATTTGAAATTTGATGTCCACTTTTTCGATTTTTTTGTGCTGTTCATAGTAGAAGGGTTAAAAAACTTCTACTATGGTATGCACATTGAAAATTGAATAGATTTTATTAGAACGACAAGAACTACATTCTAGGTGGGGTAGCAACTATTTAGATATCTAATAAGAATGTTATCTTATTATGAAGTAGTTTGGATACTTTTGTATAGTCATAGAACGAGCGTAAAGTTATAGGAATAGACCATAATGTTTCTATAATGGTGCGTCCCACGCAATGAGTACAAACCAGAGTTCTGGGTGGTAGATAACCAATGTTGCTAGAAACAATAGCAATCTAATAAATGAATGGAACAATTAAAGTTAAAATAATTTAACTATTAAAATGGAGGCTAAAATGTTAGATATTATTTCAATGATTATAATATTATTCTTTTTAATGGGACTACCTATGATTTTAATAATTATAGGTGGCAGTAAAAGTAAGTCAGAACAAGAAAGAACTTATGAATTAGAAGAAGAAGCACAATACTGGAGAGATTATGAAAAAGAACAAATAAGAAAGAAAAAAATTAGAAAAATAAAAATTAGGAGGTTTTTCAAATGGGTAAAGAACTTTATACATGGGAACAAGTAAGAGCTTATGGAGAAATTGCATTACATAATTTAACAAAATCAGCAAATGAAATAAATATGAGAAATTTTAAAAAGTGCATAGATCCACTACAAACTTTATATGCAAAAGATGGAGTGGAAGGAATGGCAGAATATTTAATGAATAAATATGAAAAATAAATAATAAAGAAAGATGTTAGTTTTTTACTAGCATCTTTTTTGAAAGGAAAAGTTATGGAGGAAATTAATCAATTAGAATACAAACTAAAGAAAAGCAAAGAAAATTTACAAGCAGATATTGCAAATAGAAGAATTGATAAAATTGATAATATTAGTATAGATTCTAATACTTCATTAGAATCGAGAATACTTAATTTCTTTCAAAAGATTAAAAATCCTTATGCAATTAGAGTTGGAAATATAGTAGTGGAAATGGAGTTTTCAGATAATTCTAATATATCTCCAATGGAGTGTATAGACGCTACTTTAATAAATGAATACAAAATGAGAGAAATGTCAAATGTGTAAATTTTAGAATTGAGGAATTTTAGTAAAATAGGATAAAATCAAAGGTTATGCTACTATTTGGGTGTAGGAGGTTTTAGAAAATGAAAAGAGGTAGAAAAAGTAAATATGATATTGAAATAAATAAATCAAAAGTTTGGAATGTTGCTGTATATATTAGATTATCAGTTCAAGATGGAGATAAAGCAGAAAGTAATAGTGTTATCAATCAGAAAGAACTTTTAAATATGTATTTGGAACAAAATAAAGAACTTAATGTTAAAGAATATTATATTGATGACGGATTTTCTGGAACAACTTTTGATAGACCTGCTTTCAAGAAAATGATGAAAGATATAGAAAAAGAAATAGTAAATACAGTTATAGTAAAAGATTTATCTCGTTTTGGAAGAAACTATATTGAAGTTGGAAATAAGATAAATTCATTTATGAAAGATAATATAAGATTTATATCTGTTTGTGAAAAGATAGATAGTTATAAAGATAAAAAGTCAGTAGATGATATTATTTTTCCTTTAAAAAATATAATGAATGAAATGTATTGCAAAGATGTATCAGATAAATTGATAAAGACATTTGAGGTTATGAAAAAAGAGGGGAAATATATAGGAGGAATACCACCTTTTGGCTATATAAGAGATGAAAATAATAAACACAAACTAATAGTAGATAAGGCTTCAGCAAGTGTTGTAAGAAGAATATTTGATTTATGCGAATCTGGAATTGGTAATGTGTTAATTACTAAAGAATTAAATGAAAAAAATGTATTAACACCAAGCGAATATAATTGTAAGATTTTAAAAATTACATCATCAAGTAGTAAAGTTGCAAAACAATGGACAGCAAGTATTGTCGGAAAGATATTAGATAATAGAGTTTATTGTGGGGATTTAGTTCAAAACAAGACAAGAGGAATTAGTTATAAAGTACATAAGAGATTAAAAAACGATGAAGAAGATTACATTATAATTGAAAATGCACATGAACCAATTATAGAAAAAGAAAGATTTTTTAATATACAAAAAATAAGAAAAGATAGAAAGTTTAATTGGAACAGAAGAATAGAAAATATTTCTATATTTGACGGAATTGTATTTTGCAGTAATTGTAATAAGCCATTAGTAGCAACTATAAAAGAAAAAAGTATGATAAATAATACTGAAATTGATAAATATGTATTGGAATGTAAAGAATGCAATAATCAAAATGATAAACCTTATGTAATAGATGTGGACAAGTTAAAAATATGTATTTTTAGAAGTATTAAATATCATATAGATTTACTAAATGGATTTGAAAATGCAAGATTATCTGTTAAAGAAAATAAAGAATATGCAGACAAAATAAAAGAGAATGTTGAGAATTTAAAAAATAAATTAGAAAGACTTGATAAAGAAAGAACAAAATATTTCACAAAATTCAGAGATATGGAAATTGACGAGCAAGAATATATTGCTTTTATCAGAGAGAATGTTAAAGAGGAAGAAAATATAAAGGAACAAATTAAAAAAGAAAAAGCAAAGTTAATGGAGGCAAGATTAAGTTATAAGAATGTTGCTGAAAATAACTGGGTAGATACTTTAATGAAATATAAAAATCAAAGGAAGATTACAAAAGAAATGTTAAATGACTTAATAGAAAAAATTTATATCAATAATGATGGTAGAAAAATTAAATTAGTATTTAAGTATGAAGACGCTTTTAAATTAGCAATGGATTATTTGAAAATTGTAAAGGAAGGGGGAAATACTAATGCCTAGACAAAGTAAATATAATAAAGAAGAAAAAGATAATGTGAAAAGTTATCAATATAAAGCAGCAATATATATAAGATTATCAGTAGAAGATGGAGATAAAGAAGAAAGTAATAGTATAACAAATCAAAGAATGTTATTAAATCAATTTTTAAAAGATAATTCAGATATTGAAGTATATGATTATTATACAGATGATGGATTTTCTGGAACTACTTTTAATAGACCAGGATTTGAAAAATTGTTAGAAGACTTATATGAAAAGAAATTTAATACTGTTATTGTAAAAGATTTATCAAGATTAGGAAGAAACTATATTGAAGTTGGAAATTATATTGAAAAAGTATTTCCTTTATATAATATAAGATTTATTGCAGTTAATGACCAAATAGATAGCATAAAAAATCCTGAATCAGTTAATAGCATAATTGTACCTTTTAAAAATTTAATAAATGACGAATACTGTCGAGATATATCAAATAAAATAAAGGCAGTATTAAATGTAAAAATGAAAAAAGGAGAATATGTTGGAGCTTATGCACCTTATGGATATATCAAAGATCCAGATGATGTACATCATTTAATTATTGATGAAGATGCAGCAAAAGTCGTTAGAATGATATATGAACTTACTTTAAATGGATATGGAAGAACAGCAATAGCAAAAAAATTAAATGAATTAGGAATATTAAATCCAACAGGACATAGAGCAATAGATTTAAAAATGAAAACACCATTTAAGAATAATACCGATAAAGTTACATATTCTTGGTGTTCAACAACAATTAGAGATATTTTACGAAATCAAATGTATTGTGGAGATTTAGTTCAAAACAAAGGAAAACTAATTAGTTATAAAATACATAAAAGAGTATTAGTACCACAAGAAGAATGGATTATTGTAAAAGATACACATGATGCAATTATAGATAGAGATACATTTGATAAGGTACAAAAAGCAATACTAGACAGAGATACAAGAATGAATACAGATGGAAAAATATCCATATTTGCAGGACATATTAAATGTGGAGATTGCCAAAGGGCAATGAGTAAAAAGATACCAGGAAAATATAAAGGACAACCTAGAAATTATTATCATTATATGTGTTCTGCATATATGAGGTCTGGTGGAGAAATTTGTACAAAGCATAGTATAAAAAATGATGAATTAGAAAAAGCAGTTTTAGAAAGCGTAAAAGTTCAAATTGGACTTATAATAGATATGAAAAGAATAAAAGGACAAATAGATAGTAAAACATTTAATGATAATCGTAGAAGTTATTTGCTAGAAAATATCAATAAATGTGAAGAAACATTGAATATTAAAAGAAAGTTAAGAAAAGAGGCTTACGAGGATTGGAAATTAGGCATTATTACAGAAAAGGAATATAATGACTACACCCAAGAATACGGAAGGCAAATAAGGGAAAATGAAGCATATATTGAAGAAAACTATAAAGAATTACAGAATTTAGACAAAATGAGTACCTCTGGAGAATGGATTGAATATTTTGAAAAATATCAGAATGTAAATTCATTATCAAGAGAACTTATAGATGGACTAATAGATGATATATATGTTTATGAAGATAAGAAAATTAAAGTTAAGTTTAAATATGAAGATGAATACAATTATTTAATTCAATATATAAAAAGAAGAAAGGGAGATATACTTTAAAGAGAATTTATCTCTCTTTTTTCTATAATTTTATAGAAAAAAATTAAATTTTATGATATAATTTGAAAAGTTTTAAGGAGGTTATATATTATAACCGCAAAAACTTAAAAAACTTATGTATGAACACTTACATAAGATTATGAAAAATACGAAAAACAAGAAAAAATGGCGAATAAAAGCCTCAAAACCCTTGATATTATAACTGTTTTAATGAAGAACGACAGGGTACGCGAATTTAAATGGTTAGATACGAGGAGTTGAGAAGAAGATAGATATGCTAAGCAAATTAAGAAGGATAAGGAAAAGCAATAATATATAAAGGAGGAGCGACCTAAAAAATGCTGGCAACATTATATGGTGTATCAATATCTGCAATTAATCAACATATAAAAAATGTAAAG
>JALFMW010000205.1 GCA_022782605.1 Clostridium sp.
ATAATAAGATAGTAACATTATATGATTTATTAATTTAAAGGGTTACATGCATACATCTTCACTTAATAACCTAAATCAATAAAATATTGTAATTTTTTTAATAGTTTTTGTCACTTTATATCAAAAAGTATTTATTTAAACAATAAAATAAAGAACACTTTCTCACAATAAATTTACATTTTACTAACTTTAATATTTTTTCCATAAAAAACTAAATAGTATGCTATTTGGAATATTTTTTGTTATAATCTTTTTATTATCATATTAAGGGAGGATATTATGAAAAGAGAATTTCAAGTTAGTTATAAAAAAGAGATTCTAAGATTTGCCTTACTACTTGGAGAGCAAATGTTAATTAACGGCGCCGAAACATCTCGTGTAGAAGACAGCGTGTTAAGAATTTGTAAGTCAAGAGGTTTTAAACATGTCAATGTTTTTACAACACCTACTTGCGTAATAATTTCAGATGAAAAATTTGACGGCCTAACTTTTATGAAGACCATCACAAGAAGAACTATTAATCTTAGCAAGATAGATAAATTAAACGATATATCTAGAGATTTTGTACAAAACGAAGATATTGATCCTATTGAAGCTATAGATAGGTTAAAAGAAGTTGACGCTGTGAAAGATTATAACCAGTTTGTATATTTTACTGGTACAGCTATGGCTTCAGCATGCTTTGCATACTTGATAGGTGGTACGAGTTTTTTAGATTTTATGTTCACCTTAGTTATCGCCTCAATAGGTATAATTATTTATAATAAAACAGTAAAACTTACTCAAATACCATTTTTCGCCGTATTACTAAGTTCTTTTTCTATAGCTATCTTAGGTAGCCTTTTAGTTCACTATCAAGTACTGGCAAATTCAACTTCATTGATAGTTGGTTCTATAATGCCTCTTTTACCAGGTGTTTCTTTTATAAAAGGTCTAAGAGATTTGATTTCTGGCAATTTAGTTGCAGGAGTTTCAAGAATTGTTGATGCATCACTTGTTTTAGTATCTCTAGCAGTAGGTGTTGGTGTTGTAATGGACTTAGCTGTCAGATTTGGAGGTTAGTTGAATGATTTTATTTATTTTATTAGAGAATTTCTTTTTCTCATTTTTAGCCACTGTAGGTTTTTCAATTTTTTTTAATTCACCTAAAAAATCCTTAATTCCTGCAGGAACCATAGGAGCAATAGGATGGACAGTTTATATAATTTTATTTGATATATCTGGAAATGGTATTTTAGCAAACTTCTTTGCAGCTGCATTGATTTCTCTTTTCAGTGAAATTCTAGCAAGAAAAATGAAATATCCTGCCATTATATTTGTTATCCCTGGTATTCTTCCTTTGGTTCCAGGACTAGGACTTTATAATGCTATGTTATCTTTAGTAGAAGGCAACTATACAAATTCTATTTCAGTTGGAACAAATGCACTTTTTGCAAGTGCTGCTATAGCAATGGGTGTATTATTGATTACATCATTAGTTAAAACTTACTATATAATATGCTTTAAGTTTAAAGAGAAAAAATTGCAATTAAAAAACTTATAAGATAACCTTACATATATAATATAAATTCCTTATAATAAAAAAAGCATTGCTAAACAATGCTTTTTTTATTAGTAAATTTTATTTTTCTTCTATTATTTTTGTTATTTTAGGTATATACTGTCTACTTTCTTTAAACTTATCATCATTTTTCTTTAATATTAAATAAGAAATAAATGTACAAACCAGACCAACTATCCCACTTATTATATCAATTTGTCCAGAATATTTAACTAAATTTAATATATAGTATGTTAGTATAGTTCCCGAAAGTAAACATATTAATGGAACTAAGTAAACAAGTACTGTTGCTTTTAATACCCTTACACTTTCCATACTAACTTCTACATAATCTCCCTTTTTTGCCCCTATAGCATTGTCTACTTCTACTACTAAATCTTGACATTCAGATGACAGCTTTGTACATTTCCCACAAGATGCACAAGCCGAATGGCGTTGCATTATCATTTTAGCTGTATTATCATCAACAATCTCTAAAATAAATCCTTGTTGATTCATTATTTCATCCCCTTTATTTAGCAACTTTATCTAGAGAATAAGTATATTACTCTTTTTAAAAAAATATTTAAATTCTTATCTATAATATGTTCCGTTAATACCTATTTATTAATAACCCATATTACAGTATTTCTCTCCTCCCGAAAGATCATGTACTTTTTAGGCCGGTCTCCTGACTTAAAATCGTCCTACTCACTTCTCCTTCCCATTTTAATAGTGGAGTTAAAGCTCTCCAAAGCTCTAAGTTTTCGTCATTATCACAGTAGCGGGGGCTGTTGTGGATTTTCACCACATTCCCTTTTAAGTATTTCTACACCTTGAGCAAATGCTTATTCTCTAGTTAAATGCATATAATACTATGCAATTTAATTATAAAATATAAAAATTTTTTCTACAATACGTTTTCCTTTTTATGGTAAGGTTCAATATGAATTATTACTTGGCAATTGGGGTTAATTCTATTTTTTATTTCTCTTTCTATATTATGAGATAACTCATGAGCCTGTTCTGTTGTTGTATTGGCATTTATCATTATATGCATATCAACATAAATTTCATTTTCACTACCTCTACTTCTTATTTTATGGATATCTTTTATTTCAGAAAAAGAATTTAAAACGTCTATAATTTTTTCTTCCTCTATTACTGCCCTATCCAATAGCACTCCTATTGATTCTTTAAAAATCTCATAGCAAGCTTTCAATATAAATAATGATATTATAATAGATATAATAGGATCTATAATTTTAGGTAAACCAAATTTAATACCTATTAATGATACTAAAACACCTATTGAAATAAAAATATCACTTTTTGTATGAATTGAATCTGATATTAAAATGAAACTATTATATTCTTCACCTTTTTTTCTTTCATACATTGTAACAAAAATATTAATGCAGATAGTCAATATTAATGAAATTAAACTTATTAAAGTTATATTTAATTCTTGAGGATTAACAAAACGAGTAAATCCATTAAATAAAGTTTTTAATCCTAAAAATAGAAGCATACAGCCTATAAACATACTTGCGATTATTTCTGACTTTTTATGTCCATATGGGTGCTCTTTATCAACAGGTTTGCTAGCTATTGTAATTCCTATCAAACCTACTATATTTGAAAGTCCATCAGACATGGAATGTATCCCATCTGTGCTTAAACTTGTGCTATTTATTATATATCCTACTAATATCTTAGTTACTGCAACACCCAAATTGGCAAATAATATTATCCATAAAACAAACTTAACCTTTTTATAATTTTCTTCTAGATTGTTTTTCTGATTATTACTACTATTTATCCCCTTTTCCATAACTTTCCCTCCAATTTTGAATTATATTAATAACTAATAATATTTATCATTGTCCTATACACTCAAAAATCCATGGACAAGTGCCATGGATTTAATATGTTTATTTATTTTTTGTATTATTAATATATTCAAAAAGAGTTATATTTGTGCATTCATTACTATCAATTAAATTTAATAATGTAACTCCTATGAGTCTTATTCCCTTGTGATTATGCTCAATATTTTTAAATAAATTAAATATATTTGTTCTAATATCTTCATGAGTATCTATAGGATTTGTTAAACTTGCACTTCTAGTTATTTGTCTAAAGTCACCGTACTTTATTTTTAGAGTTACTGTTCTTCCCATCTTTTTTAAATACTTAGCTCTATTTGCAACTTCTTCACATAACTCATCTAAAATATTAATTAGCTTCTCATCTTCCAAATCCAGATTTTCAGTCAATGTAGTTTCTGCTCCAATAGATTTCCTTTCTCTATGAGGCTCCACTTCTCTATGATCTATACCCCTAGCTAATTGATAGAATAAATATCCTCTATTTTTAAATATAAATTCCAATTCATTTATTTCCATCTGCCTTAAATCATATCCATTTTCCACTCCCAAACCTTTTAAAGTCTTTTGAGTAACTTTACCAATTCCAAAGAATTTACGTATAGGAAGATTATCCAAAAAACTCTGAGCATTATCTTCTCTTATAACTGTAAGTCCATTGGGCTTATTATAGTCAGATGCCAACTTCGCTAAAAACTTATTATAAGAAACTCCTGCAGATGCTGTTAGTCCTGTTTTTTCATAAATTTCTTTTTTTATCATCTTTGCAACATCTGTGGCATATTTTATATTTAATTTATTTTCTGTAACATCTAAAAATGCTTCATCAAGAGATAAGGGTTCAACTAAGTCTGTATATTTATAGAAAATTTCTCGTATTTCATAAGATACTTGTTTATATACTTCAAATCTAGGCCTTACAAATATGGCATAGGGACATCTTTTATATGCAGTTTTGCATGGCATTGCCGAATGTATACCATATTGTCTAGCTTCATAAGAACAAGTTGCAACAACACCTCTACTTTGAGGATTTCCACCAACTATCACTGGCTTACCTTTTAGAGAAGGGTTATCTCTTTGTTCAATAGATGCATAAAAAGCATCCATATCTATATGAATTATTTTTCTTTGCTTTTTCATACTTATCCCTCTTTATTTAATTAAATTTATATCTTTAAATAATATGTTAATAGTAAATCTATTTTTATATATTTTAAAATAGACCATGCTGCTTATCAACATGGTCTATTTTATATTCTTATTAATTATAATATAAGTTTTGAGATGGATACTCAGGATCGCAAGTAACATGCATTCCAAGTTTTCTAAATGTTTGTTCATCATCTTTACTTATTATAGTAGTAGAATGAGCTTGTACATTTTTAAGTTCATCTAGTTTTTCCATAGCGTGTTCTGCTGATGGATTTGTAACTGCACATATTGCAAGTGCTGATAAAACTTCTTCTAAGCTAAGTGCTACATTTTTTCCACCTAAAGTTTCTGTTTTTAATTTTATTATTGGATTTAATATTGCAGGTGATATTAAGAACATATCATCTGGAATATTAGCCATATATTTAATTGCATTTAATACTGCAGCAGCTGAAGCACACATTAAATCAGAACCTTTACCTGTTATCATTGTACCATCATTAACTTGCATAGCAACTACTGGACAAATATCTTGTGTGTCATTTTGTGATTTCAATTTTTCAGCATATTCTCTAGCTGGCATAACTACTGATCTATCTTCTGGTTTAACATTAACTTTTTCTAATATTAAAGATATAGTTTCATAAGCATCCTTATTTACTTCACCTTTTTTATATTGGCAAGCAGTGTTGAAGTATCTTCTTATTATTTCATCTATAGAAGCTTCACGTACTACTTCATCATCAACTATACCAAATCCAACTCTATTAACACCCATGTCAGTTGGTGATTTAAACATAGATTCTTTTCCAGTTATTTTTTCAATTATTTTCTTTAGTACTGGGAATAATTCTAAATCTCTGTTATAGTTAACTGATTTTTCTCCATAAGCATCTAAGTGGAATGAATCTATCATGTTAACGTCTTTTAAATCAACAGTTGCTGCTTCATAAGCTATATTTACTGGATGATTTAGAGGTAAATTCCAAACTGGGAATGTTTCAAATTTTGAATACCCAACTGAGTTTCCTCTTTTATTTTCATGGTATAACTGACTTAAACATGTTCCAAGTTTTCCACTGTTTGGTCCTGGAGCAGTTACTACTACTATTGGTTTAGTTGTTTCTATATATGGATTAGCTCCATATCCCTCATCACTAACTATTGTATCAACATCTGATGGATATCCTTTAGTTGGAGCATGTTTATAAACTTTTATTCCACGTCTTTCTAATTTATTTATAAATACAGTTGTAGCAGGTTGTCCTTCGAATCTTGTTATAACAACACTATTTACATCTAGGTTATAACCTCTAAGGTCATCTATAAGTCTTAGAACTTCCATATCGTAAGTTATTCCGAAATCTCCTCTTACTTTATTACGCTCTATATCTCCTGCATAAACACAGATTACTACTTCTACTTGATCTTTTATATGTTGTAAAACTTTTATTTTGGCATTTTCATCAAATCCTGGAAGTATTCTTTTTGCATGTAAATCTCCCATTAGTTTTCCACCAAACTCTAAGTATAATTTATCAAATTTTTCT
>JALFMW010000231.1 GCA_022782605.1 Clostridium sp.
CCGGAAGAAGCACAGATGATATCGCAGGGCGTAGTAGATAACTTCCTTGCCATGCAGACTGATAAAAACCAGCAGACGCAGAGCCTCTTAATAAAATTCCTTAATGAACGTATAACTGATGCTAAAAAAGAAGCTGAGGACGCAAGACAAAAATTTGCTGATTATCAGAAAGAACATAAAATGTACAGTCCTGATGAGCAGGCGAAAAAAACTGTTGCCAAGCTCGATGCTTTTGACAATGCCTTAAAAGATATTAAAGTCGGCAAAGCCACGGGACAGGCAAAACTTGATGCCGTAAATGCTAAGCTGGGCGAAATTAAAGCCAGCAGTAAAGCCTATAACATCAATGATAATGCTAACGTACAAAACTTGCGTGCACAAATCGTTGCCAAACAAGTTGAACTAGTAAACTTGCGCCAGCATTATACCGAGCAGAATCCAGCGATCATTAACGCTAAAGCAACGTTGCAGGAGCTAAGACAACAGTTAGCTAGTGAGGTTGATGCAGCCGTTGACTCTAACGTAACGAGCCTAAATCCAGCGCAATCGGATTTATTAAAAGAACAAGCTCAGGCACAGGCTAGCCTAGCGGTGGCTAACGCTAGTGAAACAGCTATCAATGAAAGAAAAGCTGAAGTTGAAGATAATCTTACCGATTTCCCGCAGGAAGTAATAGAGTTCATGGAACTGAAACAAGAAGCCGAAATGAAAAATGGTATATATACCGCACTCGTCAACCAGTGCGAACAGGACAAAATCCAGGAAGCCATGGAAAGTATGGACATACAGGTAATTGACCCAGCAGAACTGCCAGATGTTGATAAACCAGCAGCCCCGAAAAAGAAACTGATTGCTGCAATTGGATTAGTATTAGGCTGCCTCATAGCGTTTGGGTATAGCTTGATAGTCTATAAAAAAGAAAATTAATAAAAATTTATGAGGTAGGTGGAATGCTAATTGAAGGTAGCAATAGTATGTGATTGGCTGGTAACTTATGCTGGTGCGGAACGAGTAGTTGAGCAACTTTTAAATATTTATCCAGATGCTGATATATTTTGTTTAGTTGATTTTTTGCCAAAAGGTAAGCGTGATTTTATAAAAAATAAAAAAACGCATACAAGTTTTATTCAAAAATTACCTGGTGCCCGTAAACACTATCGTTCGTACTTACCATTGATGCCATTAGCTATTGAACAGCTGGATGTAACTGATTATGACCTAGTAATATCCAGTTCACATTGTGTGGCTAAGGGAATACTCACCGGACCAAATCAAGTACATATATCTTACGTACATAGCCCAATTCGTTATGCTTGGGATTTAACGCATCAGTATTTGCAAGAATCTGGCTTAAATAAGGGGATAAAAGGTTGGTTAGCTAAAACTATTTTACATTATATAAGAATGTGGGATACTCGTACCGCTAACGGTGTGGATTATTTTATTGCTAACTCAAAGTTTATTGCCAAGCGCATTAAAAAGGTTTATGGGCGTGAAGCTAAGGTTATTTATCCGCCAGTTGATATAGATGCTTTTGAGTATTGTGCTGAAAAAGAGGATTATTACTTGACGGCTTCGCGGTTAGTTCCCTATAAAAAAGTAAAATTAATAGTTGAAGCTTTTAACAAAATGCCAGATAAAAAGCTGATAGTAATAGGTGATGGACCTGATTTTGCTAAAACTAAGGCAATAGCTGGAAGTAATATAACTATGATGGGGTATCAGCCATTTGAAGTATTAAAAGAAAAAATGCAACATGCAAAAGCTTTTGTATTTGCAGCCGAAGAAGATTTTGGTATAACGCCGGTGGAAGCGCAAGCTTGTGGTACACCAGTAATAGCTTATGGCAGAGGCGGGGCATTGGAGACAGTAAAGGCAGGAGAAACAGGTTATCTGTTTGATAAGCAAACAGCAGAATCGATCTGTAAGGCAGTAAAAGATTTTGAAATTAATGAAAAGATTATGTCAAAAAAATGTCGAGAAAATGCAGAAAGATTTAGCATCAAAAAATTTATAATCGAAATGTATAATTATGTAAATGTAGTTATAAAAATTTAAAATATATGAATATATTTTATTGGAATAAGCTGTTAGTAGCTATAGAAGCAATGAAATATGGAAAACCAGTAATTGCAAGTAATCGAGGCGCATTGCCAGAAATAATTGGTAATAGAGTAGGTGGCGTGTTTGAGTTTAATAATATTATTGAATAGTATAAAAAAAGATTATGTTGGTAGTACGCAGGGAGACATCAGCTGTAAATTTAAAAAATGTTTACAGCTGATAATATGATAAAAAACACTAAAAGAGAATATTTTGGTTTCTGAATTATGGCAATTGCATAGAATATTATGTTTAAATAATTGTTTATGTTAAACAAATAGTCAATAATAAAACATAAAGGAATGCTGATATAAATGAAGAAAATTTTACATATAGAAATTCAAAAAAATATTGGCGGCATAGAAAGATTTTTATGTAATCTTACTTCAAATTTGGGTGATGAGTACATTCATGATTTTATAACAACAAAAGAATATGGTGATTACATTAATGAGCTTAACTATAGAAGAATAATAAAAATAAATTCTGTGAATCATATAGTTAATTATATGATTGATTTATATAGGATTATGAAAAATAATGAATATGATTACATTCATATTCACAAAAATAGTTTGGCAAATATAATTCCTATAATTATAGCTTATATACTGAAAAAAGATATGATAATTCATTCACATAATACTAAACCTAAATATAATAATTTATTGGTAAGATTACTGCACTATTGTAATAGAAATTTATTAAAATATATGAATGTAGTAAGAATAGCTTGCTCAAATAAAGCAGGAGAGTGGTTATATGGTGGAAAATATTTTCATATTATACGAAATGGTATAAATTATAGCGAAATAATAGAATGTGTAAAAAATAGGGATAGTATAAGAAAAAAATATTCTATTGATAACGATACGATTTGTTTAGGAAGTGTAGCTGCATTTATAACACAAAAAAATCATGAATATATAATTGATATATTAGCAAGTATGATAAAGAAAAAGGAAAATGTAAAATTAATCCTTATCGGAACAGGATGTAGAAAAAACAAAATTATTGATTATATAAAAAAATTAGGAGTGGAAGATAGGATAATAATGCTTGGTGAAAGACAAGATGTATATAATTTATTATCAGCTATTGATGTAATTATTATGCCATCTTTTTATGAAGGATTGCCAGTTAGTGCTTTAGAAGCGCAGATAGCTGGATGTAGTGTGTTTATAACTGACAATGTGGATAGAGATGTTTGCTTAAGTAATAAGATACATTTTAAGTCATTATTAGATGGATCGGATAGTTGGGCAGATAATATTATTAAAAATAAGGAAGAATATAAAAATAGGTTACCGTATTTGGATAATAGATACAAAATAGAGAATACGGTTGTTGCTATGCGTGATATATATGAAAACGGGAGATAAAAATGCCAATTTGTTCTGCTTTGGTAATTATAGCTACATTATACGGATTTGTTAGAAAAACAAAATTGAAGGAAATGCATAATTATTTTCTATTAATGTATACTGTTTTATTGTTATATTGGCCTCAAGGATATTTTGTGGCTTTAGGAAATTATAAATTATCAAATGTAGTAACATTTTCTGAACTAATTTTATTTATAGTA
>JALFMW010000242.1 GCA_022782605.1 Clostridium sp.
TTTATAACTCTGGCATCTTTAGGTCCTATCTTGACAATAGTGTAGTCGTGAAACCAAGATAGCTCCTCTTTACCGCTTGTATAAAACCATTGAGCTAGATATTCCTCTTTGTATCCCATAAAGACACTAGCTTCTCTTAAAGAGTCAAATTTGTGTATGGTACCATTTTTCTTATGTTGTAAAGTTATAGGTCTTTTACTAGACTCTAATACTTCTAAGAAATCTAGAGGTATTTGTATTTTTAGATTCTCAGCTCTATTGTCTGTTATATCTCCATTTATGTGGACAACCTTATAAAAAGGCTTATAATCCTCTAGAAACTTCTCAGCTACTAGCTTGTGTACGTAATGTTCTTTATCATCAATAACAACCTTCATACCCTTAGTAGAGTAGTGTTGTTCTAGTTCCTCTCCATTGAAAAATACTCTGCCGTCGCAACGTACATCTAGCACTCTGCTAGGTACTCCTCGATTATTTGTAAATCTTCGTCTGATAATCTCTCAGCTACTTGCTGGTGTATCAGCTCTTTGCGTTCTTGATCCATGTTGTTCAGTAGTGTAAACGTGTATTTTATGTTAGACATGTCCAATACAGTTTGTACAAATGATTCTATAGATGGATTCTCCTCTAGAAGAGGCAATATTTCTGTCTCATATTCCTTAAGTATTTTATACGTAATATCCATAATTATACCCCCATTATAATTATTTCCAAAGATTTCCTGAGGAGGCACTTTTCCCCAAAAGCACCTCTCGGCAAGGCTCCGTTCATAAGCACTCGCCTTCGCTCGTATTCACTCCGTTAGACTACTAGAGGACAACCTATTACATTAGTTGCAATACCTAGTTTTTAGGGTTATTTAACAGGTTGCTTGTCTAGGTAACAGGTAAGTTAATACCTTGTCCAGCTAGTTCAGGAGCTATTTTATTTATATTTTACCAACCAAGGATCAGTCTCCTCAGCGAATTATTTCCCTTTTTAGTTAAGCAAAATACACTACCTCGTAGATACTATCAGTTAATCATACCAGCACTTTAACTAGAGAGTTTGTCCAAAGTAAAAGCTCT
This sequence comes from Clostridium sp., assembly GCA_022782605.1. GTDB lineage: Bacteria > Bacillota > Clostridia > Peptostreptococcales > Peptostreptococcaceae > Terrisporobacter. The sequence goes on from JALFMW010000242.1 coordinate 1,068, forward strand.
AGAAAATAACTTTGTACAGAACTCACAACCGAGGATTTAAAGCGGTTCGTTATATGAATAAATCCAAGAAACATTTTAGTTAAGGGTATCTAGATGCACTTCCCAAAACACCTAGAGAGAGTATGAATTTATAGTTTTCGTGTATTTTGCGTTGTAGAATTATCAAGTTCATTGTACCCTAGTCCAATTATTCTGTCAACACCCAACTTGACGGTATGAACTTGTTATTAAACATTGCGTATTGTCTTAACTTAATCTTCTGGTTTAAATCGTACTCATTCCAATTTCTTCTTAGGGCATCTTCATAGATTTCTTCTGTAACTACAAAAACCGCAGGTTTTACAGGCTTGTCCTGTTTTTTGCCATATTTAGCTTTTTGTGAAGCAGCTAGTATTTCATTTAGTTCCTCTGCTGTGTACTTATCTGTTCTTTGGTTTATGTTATGGAATCTAGTCAATGGTTTTTTCTCTTTAGGTTTAGACTTAGACTCTTTGTACTTAGCATTATAACGTTCTAGGTCCTCTAGAGAATGTATTTTATTTTTCGTAAAGTCTGCTACAAGCTCTTTGATGTAGTTGTACTTTTTAGCTACAGAATCTTCACTAGCTTGTATGAAAATATACTCCCAAACTTCCTCACTAAATTTATGAGCATTTTCTCTTAGTAATCTAAGTGTATGTGGCATAACTCTTTTTTCTATATTGAATGACTTATAAAGAGCAATGATTTTTTCTGTCGCATCATCAACAACATCTTTATTTTCTTTTTTAAAATCTTTATTTTTTAAACCATTTTCTTTTTTATTATCACGTAATTCGGTATCGCTGTTTCCGTTATCACACCCCTCGTGACAGCGAGTGATTTCAACGGGTTTGTCGTAAACTTCGTAGATATATCCATGTATAAGATTACCCACGTATTTAGGTGTACGAACAATATATCCTATCTCGATTAATTTATTTATAGCTTTACTTGTTCTATTTATAGAAACTCCTGTAAGTTTAGCTAAACCTCTTACAGTTGTTTTATGTCCATCTGCATTTGCATATTGGAATAATTTTATTAATATAGCGAAAGCATCCGCTCCCATTCTTGGCATATCGTTCATTACAGGATTAGGTACTACCGTAAATCCTTGTGCTAGGTTACTTGCAAACCTAAACTCTGTACTATTGTTATTTTTAAATTCACTCATGTTGAAATCCTCCCTAGATTATAGGAAAAAAGACCAGCCCCAAAACTTTTTAGAATTTTGTCGAAAAAAACACTTGATTTTATTGAATAGTTTATGTAAAATGAGTACATAATAAATTTGTATAACTCATACAGTTATATACAAGTGTGTGTAAGTAGATAAGTTTTTTTGTGTGGTGGGCTTACAGGAACTGCAATTCCTGTAGGTCTTTTTTCTTATGTAGTTTTATTTTATATTACCCTTTTCTCCAAAAAAAGACAAGGGTTTTTTTAATGCACAAAACGACAAATTGCTGCAATGTGCAAAATATCCATTTAAATGCCTCTGAGAGCCTTTGTAATCACTTCATAATATAATTAGTCCAATAAACATAAAAGGAGGCTTACAGCCCCCTTTAAATTAGAAATTTTCGTAATCATCAAAATCATCTGTAGTGTCTAGTATATCCTCAGTAGTTGGTATTTGTATTTTGACATCTGGTTTTTCAGTAACAAAAGAGTTTAATTTTTCTTTAGTAGGTACTTCATTCGTAACAGGTGTAGGTAAGTTTGATCTATTTCTTAGTAAGTCATATTCCATACCTAACCTAATCAAGTCACAAATATAATCACTAAAATTGCACATATCTTTGATATGCTCATAGCAATCATAGTTTTTATATTTGAATGATAATGACTTAATTATCGGTTTTGGAGTACTTTTCTTAGCCATGATCTACCTATTATACCGAACCCTGTTACGTTATCAGTCATTGCTGTTGGAGAAACTTCATGGTTTTGTGCTGTAATAAAATTAGATATTCTATCAGAAGTACCTCCTGTGAAAAATAAATCTAAGTTGTTTATATTCCAATTCATCATTTGACATTCTTTTAAAATGGCATTGAAATATTTTTGTACGAAGAAATTCACTACATCTTTTTCATGTTCCTTCGGATTACTCATAACATATTTTAATTCAAATTCTTGGTAGTTATATCCTTGTGAGTTAAGTCTATTTATTACCTCTTGCTCCATAGCATAGCCTCCAAGTTGTCTAGTAAAACCTGTGCTTTTAATAGGTTTACCATTATCATAAATCATACAGTTTACTTGTAAACCTCCCCAATCTATAACTCCAACTAGTTTATCCTTGAATTTATCCTTATGGACCTGAACTACACCACAAGACTCAGGAAGAACTAGTACGTCTCTTAATTTAAATACATAAGGTTTATTATTTACTTTAATTTCTATAACTCCTCCTAGATCACCTTTCATAAAGTCTATGAACTCTTGTTTATGGTCTGCATTTTCAAAAGTTTGTATAGGAGAACCCATAACTAGGTATACATCCTCTCCATAGTCTAAATTATCGAACATCTGAGTTATAGCGTATAACGTACATACTCTATGGATTTCAGCCTTTTTAGATACGCTGGTATCTATAGAACCTTCTCCTATAGCGTAGAATTTACCATCTAATTCAACTACT
>JALFMW010000286.1 GCA_022782605.1 Clostridium sp.
CAAATTGGGCATACTTCTGGAGGAGCTTCACCTTCATGTATGTATCCACAAACAGTACAAATAAATTTTTTCATTTATTACACTCCTTTACTTATTTATGTAACACTTTTATTATTTTCATAAACTTATAAAGATATTCACTATATAAATTAATAAATATCAATTAGTTTTTTATAGATGATAGGTTAAGTAGTTGATAATTATAAAAAGTCATATATTTTATAAAAGAAGAATTTAATTAAAAGGGAAAGGTTTAATAATATAGAAATCTTTAAAAAAATAAAAATTATTTTAGTTTATTAGAAGAAGGGGGAGAAAATAATGATTGAAGAAAGAATTAAGTTTGAAGAAAAGGAATTAAAACCAATGAGTGGTTGGTTAGGCTTATTAATTGGGTTGATTTTAATATTAATTTTTCCGATAACAATTTATTTTACAATAATTAAAGATATAGTATTTCCGACAATACTAGGAGTAATAAGTTTTGTGATTGGCATTTTTGTACTTTGTGGATTAAAAATTTTAAATCCAAATGAAGCTATAGTGTTAGTTTTATTTGGAAATTATTATGGAACAATTTCAAAAGAAGGATTTTATTTTGTAAATCCATTTTGCACAGCCATAAACCCAACTTATGAATCACCTGCATTGAGAGTTTCTAAGGGAAAAGAAGATGATGGAAAATCTGAAGCTAGTATATCTTCTGCTACAAAGAAAGTATCTCTTAAAGCTTTAACACTAAATAATGGAATACAAAAAGTTAATGATGAGATAGGAAATCCAATTATGATAGGCGTAGTAGTAATTTGGAAAGTTATAAATCCTACAAAAGCAGTATTTAATGTGGATAATTATAAAACCTATCTATCAATTCAATGTGATACAGCTCTTAGAAATGTGGCAAGACTTTATCCTTATGATGTAAATGATGCATCTGATGAAAAAACTCTTAGGGGATCTTCTCAAGAAGTGGCAGATAAATTAAAAGAAGAATTGCAATCAAGGGTATATGTAGCAGGATTAGAAGTAAGTGAAGTTAGAATAACACACTTAGCTTATGCACCAGAAATTGCAGCAGCTATGCTTCAACGTCAACAAGCTGAGGCTATAATAGCAGCTCGTAAAAAGATTGTAGAAGGGGCTGTAGGAATGGTGGAAATGGCTCTTAATAGTTTAAATGAAAATGATATTGTTAAACTAGATGATGAGAAAAAAGCTGCTATGGTTAGCAATTTGTTAGTTGTTCTTTGTGGAAACAAAGATGCTCAACCGATTGTGAATAGTGGTGGAATAAATTAAAATCTCTAATAAATTAGAAATGTTACTTTTGGTTAACTGTTGTAATATATAGTTGTTATATTTAATTAGATAAATGTAATGTATATTAAAAATTATATAAATTCAAAAACAAAATAATCAATAGTATTAAGTTATAAATCAATTATAAAACATATAAAGATGACATCTCAAATTATAAGATGTCATTTTTATATGTTTATTTTCATAATCTATATAAAGAATTTATTTTGAAAGTAAATATAAGCTAAATAGGGGGTGTCCCAGAGGATGAAAAGTACTCTTTGTTTCTGTATGAAAGACATTTCTTTTAGTGGATTTGGAGAACTAATAATTTGGATAGGAACAGGTGTATTAATTGTGGCAGCAATATTAGCCTTAATAAAAAAACCTAAAATATAAATAGAAATGATTAAAAATATTGCAGGAAAATTAAAAAATCAATGTGGAAATTAGTTAGATAAGGCTAAGAAATAATTCTAGGAAATACAATTGACTTCAAGAATTATATATAATAGAATATATTTGTTAAAAGAACCATTATATGTGGTGTATTATAGTTAATTTATAATCTCAGTGCAAGAAAGGTTGTAATGGTTCAATTAAAATAAAATAGAAGTAAAAGCCAAATAAGTGCACTTAGCATACTTATTTGGCTTTTTTTATTTAACAAAAAGGAGGATAAATCATGACAAATTTAAACTTATTGAAGGATAATGAAAGAAAAGTTTTTTATCATTATTTAATACCATCTATATGCTCTACTCTTGTTACATCTATTTATATATTAGTAGATACTCTTATAATTGGACAAGGAGTAGGAGCAGAAGGAATTTCTGCATTAAATATATTTCTACCATTTTTCACTATTTATAATGGAATAGGTCTTATGTTTGGTTTAGGTGGAGGGATTTTAATATCCATAGAAGATGGTATAGGAAATAAAAAGAAAGCTGACAGTTATTTTAATTCTGCTTTTATAGGTGTAATAATAATAGGAATTATTTTTACTTTATTAACAAATATATTTTTAAAAGATTTAGCTTATTTTCTTGGAGCTAATGAAAATAGTATTGATTTAGTTATGGAGTATGGAAGATGTATATCTTTATTTATACCTACATTTATAGCATCTAACTTTCTATCACCAATTGTTCGTAATAAGAAATCACCCAAATTGGCCATGATGTCAGTTCTTATAGGAGCAGGTTTAAATATTATTCTTGATTATATATTTGTGTTCCCTATGAATATGGGTATGATTGGTGCTGCATTGGCAACAGTAATAGGAAGTTTAACAACAAGTTTAGTTCTTTTAACTCATTTTATAAAGAAGGAAAATAGAATACAGCTGTCTTTAAAAGAAGTATCTTTTGAGATGGTACAAAAAATAATAGGTTGTGGTGGTTCTACTTTTTTAATGGAAGTAGCCAGTGGATTTGTAATATTTATATTTAATATTCAAATTTTAAAATATATAGGAGATATTGGTATAGTAGTTTATGGAATTATATCAAACTGTGTAATAGTGGGAATGGCCTTATTTAATGGTGTAGCTCAAGCCAGCCAACCGATTATAGCTACTAATTATGGAGCAAAAGAAAACAAACGTGTTCAAACAGTATTAAAATATGCAATGATAACAACTATTTTAATAGGTGGTATACTATTTGCCATAGTATTTGTATTTACAGAAGAGGTAATTTGTACCTTTGTTAAGGCTGATGAACAAATTATATATATGGGAATTCCAGCAGTGAGAATGTACTTAAGTGCATTTTGTATAATGAATATAAATATATTACTTTGTAATTACTTCCAATCTGTTGGAATGGAAAAGCCATCAATATTAATTTCTATTATAAGAGGATTTTTACTTAATATAATACTTGTGTTAAGTTTGCCGATGGTATTAGGTGGATATAGTTTATGGATAATAGTGCCAATAACAGAAATTATAACTTTACTAGGAATAGTAATGTATACTAAAAAATCTAATGTAAAAATATTAGATAAAATAGTAATATAGTAATTTTTATTTTAATTAATATGTGAAGGGGAAAATTATAATAGAGGAGAAAAATTAAATGAAAGGGTGAAAAGATGGAAATAAGTAAATTAGGTGAAGTCTTAAGATCTTATACAGATAAATTAAAATATAATAGTGGATTTGCTGCATTTAAAAGAAATTATGTTAGCAATGATTATGTGAATATAAGAGGAAATGAAGCAACTTTTTATGGAACAGTATTTGATGAGCATCATAGAAGAAGTTATACAGCTATGATAAATATCAATACTGACAAAAGGACAATTTCTAATGTAAGTTGTGACTGTCAAAATGTATTTAATAACAAAGGACCTGTAGTTTGTCCTCATATAGT
>JALFMW010000315.1 GCA_022782605.1 Clostridium sp.
ACGGAACAATAGCTGTTGATCCTACTGTAATACCTTATGGAACAAAAGTATATATAAAAGAATTAGACAAAGTATTCACTGCTGAAGATTGTGGTGGAGCAATAAAAGGAAATACAATAGATATTTTTATGACAACAGAAGCGCAATGCAATAACTGGGGGATTAGAAATATAACTATAGAAATATTAGGATAAAAAAAGGCCAACTTAATTGTTGGCTCTTTTTTTATGCACTAATTTTATCTAGTGTTTCATTTTGAGTTTTTTCTTTTATAATAAATTTCCCGATTAATCCACCGATAATAGCAGGTAGTACCCAGTTAAAACCAAGAGAATTTAAAGGTAGATTGTGAATGAAGTTTATATTAAAACCTAAACTATCAATAACATTCAATATACTTATAAATAAAGTTGCGTATGCTGAATACTTAAACACTGAAGGTTTAACAAAGTATTTATTAAATATACTCATGACAACTAATAATATTGATACAGGATAAATAATTGTTAATATTGGAGCTGCTATTGCTATTATTTTATCTACACCTAAATTTGATGCTATACAGCTAAATATACAAATAAAAGCCACTAAATGAGAATATTTTAACTTTTTATTTGAAACGTCCTCAAAATATTTTGCAGTAACAGAAGTTAATCCAATTGATGTAGTAAGGCAAGCGAAGGCAACTATAATTCCAAGTAATATAATTCCGCTTTTTCCAAGTAAAGCATTAGTTATATTTACAAGTAATGCAGTTTGAGAAATTGATGCATCATACATTGTTGAAACTGTTGCACCTAAATATGCTAAGCCACCGTATACAATAACTAATCCAGCACCAGCTATCATTGCAGACTTTAATGCCATTGAAATATTTTCTTTCTCATTAGTATAGCCTTTACTTCTGAAAGAAGCAATTATTAAGGCAGTAACACCACCTATGCCTAAAGCATCCATAGTTTGATACCCTTGAGTAAGTCCATTTACAAACAAACCATCGCTATTAGTATTGTTTAATTCTCCAATAGGAGATGAAATACCTTTTATTATTAAAAATCCTAGAGCTAGTAAAAGTATAGGAGTTAAGAATTTACCGATTATATCCATAACTTTTGTTGGTTTAATTGTTAATATAAAAGTCAAACCAAAGAACAGTACTGAAAATATAGCTGAATTAATATTTGAAGTAAGTGGAAGAACACTTAATTCAAAAGTAGTAGCAGCTGTTCTAGGAATTACTAATATAGGACCAAGACAAAGCATCATGATAACTTCTAAAGAGAGTCCAAAGTTTTTACCAGCCCTACCAACAACATTTTGGAAAGAGCCAGCTTTGGCTACAGCATTTATTGATAGTAATATTATTCCCACATCTGCAATAACAAAGCCTAAGAAACTTGTTAACCAATTACTTCCGGATGTCATTCCTATAAATGGAGGGAATATTAAGTTTCCAGCGCCAAAGAACATGGAAAAAAGAGCAAAACCAATTATTATAATGTCTTTATTTTTTTTCATTTTAAACACCTCATATTCATATTTTTATATTTAAAAAGCCACATAGTTCTCACCATGTGGCTCCTATTTAGGAGTAAAAAAACCACATAGCTATTATCTATGTGGCTTTTTTACAAGTTAAATCCAGCCATCATAGATACAAATTTCGATTTGTATCTATGATGATTTTATATATCTCATAAATACAAATCTATCTAAAATAGCTAAAATAATATCTATTAAGTTGTGCTTTTTTATCTAGACTTATATTTTTCATATTTATTCTCCTATATAAATAATTTAATAACTCTTTCTTCCTCTAATAATACAGAGTTTACAGAAAATTGTCAATAAATATATTTTAACTAAATATTGGATAAAAATTAAGTGTAGAAAATTATAGAAATGAATATAAAAATATTGAAAATATATATGTATATAGCATATAATAATAAAAGTATTAATATATATAAAAAAAATAATACGAAAATAAAAAAAGATAGGTTGAGGAAATGAAAATATTATTAAACGTATTAGGTATAGTTGTTTTACTAAGTGCCCTATATTTCTTTTCATCTAATAAAAAATTAATAGATAAAAAGATGATATTAAAAGCATTAGTATTACAATTTGTATTAGCATTCTTGCTAGTAAAATTCCCTTTAGGGCAAACGATAATTGAGAAAGTATCTGATGTAGTAACAAATATATTAGGTTATGGAGCAGAAGGTATTTCATTTGTATTTGGATCATTATCTGATAGTTCAGCACCAACAGGATCTATATTCGGAATACAAGTATTAGGAAACATAATATTTATATCTGCTTTAGTTGCAGCTCTATATTATCTAGGTGTAATAGGTGCTGTAGTTAAAGGAGTTGGTGGTGCAATAGGTAAAGTACTTGGAACTTCACAAGTGGAAAGTTTTGTTGCTACTGCAAATATGTTCCTTGGACAAACAGAATCGCCAATATTAGTAAGTAAATACTTAAAAAATATGACTGAAAGTGAAATAATGCTTGTTTTAATTTCAGGAATGGGTAGTATGTCAGCTACAGTACTTATGGGATACTCAGCAATGGGAATTCCTATGAAATACTTATTAATAGGTGGAGCTTTAGTTCCTCTTGGAAGTATAGTAGTATCAAAACTTATGTTACCAGAAAATCCAGATTTAAGAATGGATGCAACTGAAGAAGTTAAAATTGATAACAAAGGTGATAACGCTAACTTAATATCAGCTATATCTCAAGGTGCAAATGATGGATTAAATATGGCTCTTGGTATAGGTGCATCACTTATAGCAATATTAGCTATAGTTGCTCTTGTTAACGGTGCTCTTGGAATATTTGGATTATCTTTAGAAAAAATATTCTCTGTGGCATTTGCTCCAATAGGATACTTAATGGGATTAAGTACAAGTGATGCTACACTTGCAGGTCAATTACTTGGAAGTAAATTAGTATTAAATGAATTTGTTGCCTTTGGTCAACTAGGAGAAGTTATAAAAACTCTTGATCCAAGAACAGCTTTAATGCTTTCTATATCATTATGTGGATTTGCTAATATAAGTTCTATAGGAATATGTATATCTGGTATATCAGTATTCTGTCCAGAAAAAAGAAACCAATTAGCAAAATTAGCATTTAGAGGAATGATAGGTGGATTCCTAGTAAGTGTATTAAGTGCTTTAATAGTTGGATTAATAGCAGCTATATAATATTTAAAAGAAGTCGCAAGACTTCTTTTTTTATTGTAATAAATTTATATTTTATCAATATTAAGTATAAAATATAAATTTGAAAATGGAATATAATAGTTTTGACAAGTTTGTTTTTGTATGTTATTATGTATAAGTATTAAGTAGGTCAGATAATCGCAGGTAGCATTAGCTACGTGAGGAAAGTCGGAGCTCCATAGAGCAGGGTGCTAGGTAACGCCTAGTGGGAGTGATCCTAAGGAAAGTGCAACAGAAAATAACCGCCAAGATTTTCTTGGTAAGGATGAAAAGGCGAGGTAAGAGCTCACCGTTTCCTAGGTGACTAGGAAAGCCGTGTAAACCCCACCTGGAGCAAGACCAAAATAGGGCTAAAAGAGTGTTGCTCGCACTCTCCGGTAGGTAGGTCGCTTGAGCATATTGGTGACAATATGCCTAGATAGATGATTATCAAATACAGAACTCCGCTTATAGATTTGCTTAGTTAAAAAGAATCCATTTAATGGGTTCTTTTTTTATACACAAAACTAAGTTTAATTGAATAATTAGGTGGAATATGCATTTAAATCTAGAAATATTAAGATATTTTAATCCTATAGGTACTCGTATTAGTGGTATAATAGGAAAGGAGCCAAAAGGTATACCTAATAATTTAGTAAAATAATTTGAAAAGTTAAAGAATATAAAATATAGAGGAGGTATGAATTGAATTACTTAAGAATAATGTTTTTATCAATGGTTCCTGTTACAGAACTTAGAGGTGCTATACCAATAGGGATAGCTTTAGATTTAAATCCTATAGGTGTATATATATCAAGTGTAATAGGTTCAACATTAGTAGCCATACCTCTAGTATTAGCATATAGGCATATAGTGAAATATTTGAGAGACAAAAGAATATTTGTAGGTTTATTAAATAGAGTTGATAATAAAATTGAGACGAGCATGAAAAAAATGAAAGCAGCATCGTTTTTGGGCATAATATTATTTGTAGGGATACCACTACCTACAACTGGCACATGGACAGCTGCAGCTATAGCATCTATTTTGAGAATGAGATTAATAGAAGCTATAAGTGGAATATTTATAGGTAATATTTTAGCAGGATTTATTGTAAGTATCTTATCTTATCATATTATTTAAATAAGTAATAAAATTATCTCCCTTAACTATAAAAAATTATGGTAAAATGTTAATGTGTAATATTTCACAAAAAATAGTATAGGGGGGAATTTTTATGAAAAAGAGGATAAAATCTTTTTGTGCGGCATTATTAGCTATTATAATTATATTTTCATCAAGTGCAACAATATCTGATGCGGCAAGTAAACAATTAATAATAATTAACTCAAAATATAATACTTTAAATTTTTATGAAAATAATATTTTA
>JALFMW010000347.1 GCA_022782605.1 Clostridium sp.
GGTAATGCTAAGCAAGCAATGTTTTTAAGTTTACTTAGACAGGTACTTTTATTAGTTCCTATGATGCTTATTTTACCAAAATTCTTAGGTTTAAATGGTATTTGGTTCGCTCAACAAACAGCAGATGTAATTTCTTTTATAGTTACATTTGTAGTAGTTCGTAGAGAGGTTCTATCTCATAGAGATAAAAATAAAGAGGTTGAATCTGTAGCTTAAAATTAAATTATGTTAAATAAATATTAAATAAAATAGCTAGATATTGGGTAATACTCAACTGTCTACCATAAAGGTGGGACATATCACTACTACTATATCTAGCTATTTTTATATACTTTAATTCTCAATTTTAATATATTGGGAAGTAGAAGGGTAGGAGTTGTGATCCTACTTTTTTTATTGCAAAAATTAAAACAAAATTTATAAAACTATTTTCTAACTTTATTCCACATCCATCCACTATCATTACCTTATAAAACAAAATAGGAGGTAATTATGAACTATAAACTAAATACAGAACAAATAAAACTACAAATGCTACAAAAAGGCTACTCAATAAACCGTTTATCAAAAGAAAGTCACATATCAAAATCAACCATATCAAGACTACTAAATCAAGTAGGAAATGCTAGACCTGAGACTATTTACAAAATAGCTATAGCCTTAGATTTAGAAGTAAAAGATTTACTATTATAAATTAAGGGGGAGAGATTATGTATTCGCAATCAGAAAACATAAATCAAAATTATTATATTAAATTTCCCTATACAGATAAGAAGAACAAACCTCTAAAAATATGGGAAAATTTAAATGAAATACTGGAAGTAAATAATATAAGTGTAATGTACAATGAAATTGCTAAAGATATTGAAATAAAAGGTGTAGAAGGTAGTACACTTGAAAGTAAGTTAATTGCCATACACTCACTATCTAATAAATCTGGACTTCCACTTTCTTTAAATATGATAAATAATTTTATAAATAAAATAGCTAATAATAATCTTACTAATCCTGTGACAAACTTTTTAGAATATTGTTATGAAACATATGATGGTGAGAAGAAATACATTCAAATGTTATGTGATGCTATTATTACAAATAGTTCTTTTAATGAAGATTTGAAAAAAATCTTAATCAGAAAATGGTTACTAAATACAGCTTGTATAGCTTTTAATAAGGGGAACGATAATAGTGAAGGTGTATTGACTTTGCAAGGAAAGCAAGGAATAGGCAAGACAAGATTAATAAGAAAGATAATACCCATGTATGTAAAGACGGGATTAGAGCTAGATCCTAGTGATAAAGATAAAGTTTATCAATGTATAAAATACTGGGTATGTGAACTGGGAGAACTAGATTCAACTTTTAAGAGAGATTTGGCAAAATTAAAGGCTTTTATTACAGAGCAGACTGATGAGTTTAGAAGACCATATGGATTAGTACCTATAAAATATCCACGTAAGACCTCATTTTATGCCACTGTTAATAATGAAGAATTTTTAAAAGACGAAAGTGGAAATAGAAGGTATTGGGTAATTCCTGTGGAAAAAATAGATTTTGAAATTATTGATAAGATTGATATTTATCAACTTTGGGGAGAAGTTATGCATATAAGGGGAAAAGGCATAGAGACTACTTATCTTAATCAAAATGAAATGAATATGTTAAATCGTAGTAATAGCAATTTTAAAGTTTTGGGACAATTAGAGATTACACTTGATAAGTATTTTGTTTGGGAAGCTGGTAAAGATATGTGGCAGTGGATGTCTTCAAAAGATATAATCAATAAATTGTATCTAAAATCAACCAAGGGATTAAGAGCAACTTTAGAAAGTTATGGAGCTGTATATCAAAAGAAAAATAATCAGCGAGGATATATTATGCCACCAGAAAATTTATTATTTGAATAGTGTACAAGTACATCAAATGATGTACTTTTTTAATTATGAGGATAGTATAAAGGATATAAATTTGAAAATGTACATCATATAAACACCATATGTACAGGAAAATTCACCTTGGTGTACAATGATTAAAATGTGTTAATATGAAGGGGTTTACAATATTTGTACATCAAATACAGCAGATATTAATAAATTTATTTACTTTTAAATTTTATTTATTTTATATACTTTTATAAAAGTGATGTACTTATTGTATTGGTGTATGGAAAAGATAAACAAAAAAGAGATGCTGATAGAAATAGCAACATCTCTTTTATAATATTAAATATATTTGCAAATATTAACTTACAAATATATATCTGAAAGTTCTGTTTTAGCATTATTGTCTAAAATTTCACGGTCATAGAAAAGTATATTTTCCTCATCAATTAATTTAATTGGTA
>JALFMW010000350.1 GCA_022782605.1 Clostridium sp.
AATTATATTCCATCTATCTTGTAATTAAATTATATACTACTCTCTCTTATTTATCATTTACTTTACATAGCTACAGTTAGACTCACAGCAATTACAATTATAGCTGTTACAGCTATTGGAATTACTACAGATGTTATAAAAATATCCTTGTATGATTGTTTATGAGTAAGACCACAAATAGCAAGAGTTGTAATAACTGCTCCGTTATGTGGTAATGTATCAAGTCCTCCACATGCTAGAGATGCAATTCTGTGTAGAATCTCTGGTGAAATATTTAAAACACTAGCCATTTGTAAATAAGTCGGCGCTAGAGCATCTAAAGTAATTGTTAAACCTCCTGATGCTGATGCTGTAAGTCCGCAAATTAAGTTTACTGATAAAGCTTCTGATATAATTGGATTTGAAGAAATATTAAACACAAAGTTTTGTATCACTGAAAATACTGCCAATGATTTTATAACACTTCCATAACCAACTATTGCTGAAGAATTTAATAAAGGTCTAAATGAATTACTAACACCTTCGTCTAAAACTGCTTTTAAATTTTTTATCTTTTTATAATTAGTTATCACTAAAAATAAATCAGCTATTACTATAGATATAATTACACTCCATGTTCCTGATACGTTACTTAAAGTTGTATTAAAGTTTTCTAAGTATGTGCCATCAACTAAAGCATAGTATATTTTTGAGAAAAATAAATTTGATGCAAATATTATTAATATAGGAAGAACTGATATAAATATATTTGGTAATTTTTCTATACTTATTTCATTACTTTCCTTTTCTGTATGATTACCATATCCTTCTCCATTTAATTTTGCTTTTTTTGCTTGATTTGTTAAATAAAACATTCCTAAACCTAGCATAAGCAAACTTGCAATTATTCCGATAAGTGGAGCTGCAAAAGCATCAGTTCCAAAGTATTTCATTGGTATAACATTTTGAATTTCTGGAGAACCCGGTGCTGCTGTCATAGTAAATGTAAATGATCCTAATGCAATACAGCCAGGTATAAGTCTTTTTGGTATATCTGCTTCTTTAAATAAAGTCCTTGCTATTGGATATGTAATAAAAGCCACTACAAATAAAGAAACTCCTCCATAAGTTAATAAGGCTCCTGATAAAACTATGGACAGTATAGCTTTATCTTTTCCTAATTTTTCTGTTATAAAGTGAGATATTGATTTTGCATAATTTGCTTTTTCCATTAATATGGCAAATAAAGCTCCTGTCATAAATAAAGGGAAATAACTTTTTACAAAGTTTGCAAATCCCGACATATATACCTCTGTATAGTTTGCCATTAAGTGACTATCAAAGCCTGTAGTTACTATTAATGTTAATAGTGCTACAATTGGCGCTGTGATTATTGTTGAATATCCCTTATATGCTAAAAGCATAATAAGTCCAAGTGATAAAATTAATCCTATGATGCTGAACATTTTTATTTAGTATCGTAATAACAATACTACTCCTTTCATTTTTTATAACTTATAAATTCCCACTTTTTCTTATATTTAATCTATATTATTCTTATTTTTTATTATTTAGCTAAATATTAATAACTATTTTTACTTTATTTGTTAATTCATAGTAATTTACTACTATAATTTACTTATAAATATTAAATTTATAGGAGGATAGTATATGAAAAAAAGTTATCATTTTTATGCAATTATAACTATAATATTTTGGGCTTTAGCTTTTGTGTTCACTCGACTTGGACTGCAATATTTTGATGTATATTCTTTGAGTTTCTTAAGATATTTAGTTGCATCAATAACATTACTAGTAATTATTTGCTTTATAAAAATAAATAGACCTAAAAAAGAAGATTTATTTTCATTTATACTCTCTGGTGCCTTAGGATTTTTTCTTTATGTAATTTTATTTAATAAAGGAACTGCTCTTGTAAGTGCTGCTACAAGTAGTATTATTATTGCTACTGTACCTGTTTTTACAGCTTTACTTGCAACTTTCTTTTATAAAGAAAAACTTAAAATTTATCAATGGATTGCCATAGGAATTGAGTTTATGGGAATTTTAGTTCTAACTTTGATGAATGGTTCATTTTCTATTAATGAAGGTGTATTATGGCTATTAATAGCCGCCTTATGTCTGGCTTCTTACAATATCCTTCAAAGAAAGTTAACTAAAACATATTCAGCACTTCAAGCAAGTACTTATAGTATTTTCTTTGCTACAATTATGTTATGTATATTCCTTCCAGGATCAATAAATAAAGCTATACATGCTCCATTAATACAAATGCTATACGTTTTAATTCTAGGAGTATTTTCAAGCGCCATTGCTTATATAGCTTGGGCAAAAGCAATTTCCTTAGCTGAGAAAACTACTTATGTGAGCAACTATATGTTTGTTACTCCATTTTTAACAACTATCTTAGGATTTATTATGATAAATGAAATTCCTGATAAAGCTACTATTCTAGGTGGTATAATCATTTTATCTGGATTGTTTATATTTAACAAAGAAAGTTTCTTGGAGCCTTTCAAAAACAAAAAACTATCTTCTAATGATTGCGCAAACTGTACTGATGATGATATTTAATAAATTAAAAAAGGGGGTATATTTCCCCCTTTTATATTTACTTATTTTTAATAAAACTAATTAAAGCAAATCTATTTTAGTAATCTAACTCAATTCATGCAAAAATAATCCACATCTTACTTTTGGTTCAAACCAAGTAGATTTAGCTGGCATAACTTTATTCTCATCTGCCACTGAAATTAGTTCATCTATGTGTGTTGGATACATTAAGAAACCTACTTTCATATCCTCCTTAACTCTTCTTTCTACT
>JALFMW010000354.1 GCA_022782605.1 Clostridium sp.
GAAGACAATGATGATATAAGAGGATTTATATCCGTAATAAATAATGATTTCATAGGAGCATTATTTGTGGAAAAGAATTATCAAGGGCAAGGTATTGGAAAAAGTTTAATAGATTATGCTAAAAATTTATATGACAATTTAAGTTTAGCTGTATATAAAGAAAATGAAAAAGCACTAGAATTTTATAAAAAGATGGAATTCAAAATAATTAGTGAAAATATTAATGAAGATACAAATTGTGTAGAATATATTATGAAATTATAATTGCATATACTTAATATAAAAAGGCGAATTGATTAAAAATTCGCCTTTAATTATTTATTTGTAGACATATAGTCAACTTTTTTACCAGTTTTACTATCTACATATATTATAGATGTATAATATTTTTAGTTAATATTACTATTTATTTCCAAAATTATACTGTTTAAATTAATTTAAAAAGTATATTAATTATAGTGTAAAGAAAATAAATAAGATAATAGGAGGGATATTTGTGGAAGAATCAAAAGCACTAGAAATGATAAAAAGAATTCCCACTATAATACAGAATATAGAAAATCCTACTGATGAAATGAAATTACTTGCTCTTAGTAAAAATGGGCTAGTATTAAAATATATAGAAAATCCAACTAAAGAAATGCAAGAGTTGGCAATAGATAATAATGTGAGAGCAATTCAATATATAGAAAATCCCAGCGAAGAAATAATGATAAAAGCTGTTAATCAAGGATGGAGTATATTAGATTATATAAAAAATCCCACGGATAAAGTTATAAGACTGGCAATAAATCAAGCGGGGTGGGCAATTCAGTATGTGAAAAACCCAAGTGAAGAGTTACAATTACTGGCAGTTAGAAAAAACTATGATTCATTAAAATATATAGAAAATCCCAGCGAAAAAGTACAATTTGAAGCTGTGAAGATTTCTCATGATGCTTTGAGATATTTAAAATCACCAAGTTTAGAATCACAGATTATAGCTATTAAAAATAATGAATCTGCTGTACAGTTTATAAAAGATTTGGATGAAAATAAAATTAGGGAATTTTTAAAAGTAAATATTTTAGTAATTAAATATATTATTAAAGAAATAAATAAAGTTGATGTGAAAGAAATATTAAAAGAAGTGTTATCGAAAGAAGATGTAAAAGAAAAGTATGTTAGAGACTTTTTAAACTGTTCAATGATAGATAAAAATAGTGATATAGTACAAATGGACAAAATTATGTTCATTTATAAATATGGTAGTAAAAAAGCGAAAAAAATAGCAGTAGATGAAAGACTAAAAATGATTTAGGAGAGATTGATTATGAATTTTATTGATACATTAAAAAGCGTGGAGTTGGTATTATCAACAGGAGAAGTTCCCCTAGTAGTTGGAGAAAGTGGAATCGGTAAAACAGCTTTAGCAAAAAGAATAGCTAAAGAAAATAATTGGAGCTTAGTAGTTATTGATGGAAATCTTCTTAAAGAAGGTGAAATTGGAGGACTTCCAACTGTAGAAAATTATGCAGGTGGAAAAACTACAATCTATGCAGTTCATCATAAATTAAGAGAAATTGATGATCAAATAGCAAAAGGAAATGGTGTACTTTTATTTATAGATGAGATAAACCGTTGTGAACATACAGTTCAACAAGAACTTATGAACTTAATATTAAATAGAGAAATTAACGGATATAAATTAGATGAAAATGTAAAAATATTAGCTGCTATGAACCCATCAAGTAAATATGGTTCAGACTTTGACTACCAAGTTGTTGATATGGATGCTGCTCAAGAAAATAGATTTGTATGGTTAAACATGGAGCCAGATTACAACCAGTGGATAAAATGGGCTATAGAAGCTGGTATAGAACAAAAAGTTATTGAATTTATTTCTACTTTCCCAGAATATTTAAACAAAATAAATGAAGATGATATTAGAGCAACACCTAGAAGTTATGAAAGAGTTTCAAAAAGTTATAAGGTTTATAAAGAACAACAAGATAGTATACCAAGAGCGGTATTTTTAAATGTTATAAGAGGTAACGTTGGAAAAGTCATAGCGGAAGAGTTTGTAAGTTTTGTTGAATCAGATTCAACACCATTAATATCATTTGAAGATATTTTTGAAGGTGAAAATTTAAAAGAAGAAGTAATCGAAAAAATAAAAAATGAAAGTCATACAAGACTTTATATTTCAGCTATGAATATATTAAAAACTTTAGATGATAGAATGAAGAAAGAAAATGAATCAAGTTTTTATATGAATAGATTTATGGACTTTTTAAGAGAATATCCTGTGGATTTAATGGTCGGAATAATGAAGGATATTAAAAATAGCTATGAAAGTGTGTATAAAAAAGCCATTGATAATGAAGAGTTTGTAGAAACTTATTTTGAAGCATATAGCATGATAAGGGGATAAATTATGGCAAGTTATTTTGAAGAACAAGCAAAAGAACTTTATGATAGAGCTCTAGAAGTAGTTAATGTTACAGAAGTATTAAAATCAAATCGTAAAGGTAATAAATTTGAAGTAAAAATAGAAGAAGACTTTAAAAGAGACTTCTTCTCACTTGTTAATAAGGTTAATTTAAGTCTTATGGAAGATAATGAAAACTTTTATGGATATTTTTTATTTCAAATGGAAAGAGAAATACGATTTGATATAAGTAGTGCCACATCTGTGAATTTTAAAGGAGCAAAATATGTAATGTATTTCAATCCCATAATCTTCTTAGAACTTAATATGAAGCAGATGGAAACTACAATTAAACATGAAATATTACATGTTATATCACAACATTTAATTAGAGCAAAAGAACTAAAGGGTAAATACAGCACTTTGGCTTTAAATATATCAATGGATGTGGTAGTAAATCAATATTTAGACTATTTACCACCATATTCCATAACTTTAGAATATATAAATAACAAGTATGATATGAAGTTAGAACCATATAAAACTTTTGAATATTATTTAGAAAAAGTTCAAACAGAGTTAGATTTACAAGAAGAAAATGATGAAGGAGAAGAAGTTGATAGCAATGAAAATGTTATTGTTGACTTTGATCCAGAAAGAACTCATGATATGTGGGAAGAATCTGATGAAGTAGATGAGAAAACACTTAATGAATTTACTGAAAAATTTGCAGATAGTGCTCAAAAGGGAAAAAATCCAAACTATATAGATGCAATGATTAAATCACTTAAAAATAGAAATGGTGAACTTCCTTGGAATTTATTTTTAAAAAAATTAATGGGAACAATTGAGGCTAATAAAAAGAAAACTGTAACTAGAAGAAATAGAAGACAGCCTTCTAGACTTGATTTAAGAGGAGAACTTAGAGGTCATAAGGCAGAAATAGCAGTTGCAATTGATATAAGTGGAAGTATTAGCGATGAAGAGTTTAAACAAGCTATAAAAGAAGTTTTAGCTATTGTAAAAAGTCATAACCAAGAAATTACAATTATAGAATGTGATAAAGAAATTAGAAGAGCTTATAAAGTAAAATCACCAAGAGATGTTCAGGAAAGAATAGCAACTGGTGGTGGAACTAAATTTTCACCAGTGTTTGAGTATGCTAACAATAAAAAAATTAATTTATTAATTTATTTTACCGATGGAAAAGGCGAGGAAAAATTAGAAGTTATACCACGAGGATATAAAACTTTATGGGTTATTTCAGGGAGAGGAGATAAATTATCTCTAAGAGAGCCCTTTGGAGTTGTTAAAAAACTTAAAAAAGTAGATATAAAACAGGATACAATAGATATGGCTGATGTGAGAAGTGATGGATATTCAATGAATAACCAAGCTCCAATGCTGTAAAGACTAAAAAGGACTGTCTTCACATAGATAAAATTGAAGAACAGTCTTTTTAATTATAAAAAATTATAATTATTCCCATAAAAATTTTAGAAAATATAGTTTAAAAATAAAATTTTGAGGCATATATATAATATATAAAATGTGTATATAAAATATACATTATAAAACGGAGGATAAAAATATGTTAAGTCAAAAAACAATTGATATAGTAAAAAGTACAGTACCAGCATTAAAGGAACATGGATTAGAAATAACAACTGTTTTTTACAAAACAATGTTCAAAAACAACCCAGAAGTAAAAGGTATGTTCAATATGGACAAACAAGAATCAGGAGCACAACCAAAAGCATTAGCAATGACAGTACTAGCTGCAGCTCAAAATATAGATAATTTAGAAGTTCTATTACCAGCTGTAAAAAAAATAGGACAAGTTCATGTTAATACAAATGTAAAACCAGAGCACTATCCAATAGTAGGTAAAAACTTATTAATAGCAATAAAAGAAGTTCTTGGAGATGCTGCAACAGAAGAAGTATTAAATGCATGGGGTGAAGCCTATGAAGTAATAGCTAAAGTATTTATAGATGTTGAAAAAGATATTTATGAAGGAAAATAATTATTATTAAAAATTAGCTTTGTTAGTTATTTAAGTTAATAGGTTGGATATTAAAAAGGATGGATAGCCAAAAGGTAATTCATCCTTTTAAAGTATATCATCTAAAGTGTACTTACTAAGTTCAAGTTTAAAAGATTCTAAGGCATCATTTATAATAGGTTTTAGTTTGCAACAATTATTAAGTGAGCAAGTATTATTTTCAATAGAAAAACATTCAAGAATATCTAAGTTATCTTCTGTTATCTCTAATAGTTTACCAAGATTTATATCCTTAGGATCCATTCCAAGTTTTATACCGCCATTTCTACCTTTTAAAGATAAAATATAGTTATTTGTAGATAATTTATAGACGATTTTTTTAACATGGTGAGTTGACAAGCCTAAAATTGATGATAACTCATCAACTGTTGAAAGCTTATCAGGATTATTACCCAAATACATCAGTATTCTAAAGCTATAGTCTGTGAATTTTGATAAATACATTGAAATCTACTTTAATTATATTTTCAATTCATATATATTATTATATAAATTTAATAGATATAAACACAAGATTAAAAATAATAAAAAATTAACTGTAAATATGAAGGTTATTTTGTTAATTAAGTAAATTGAATTATAAAATTAAAAATTATGGCAATAATTAAAAGTGATTTTTTTATAAAAAAGTATAATGAATTCTTGAGAATAAAGTGCTATACTTTTTTTGTAAAATAAAAAATATATGTAAAGAAGGGATTTTATGCAAAATTTAGTATTCGATATCTCAGAGAGAACTGAAAAAGGTAAGAAAGTTAGAACAAAAGGGGAAGTTCCATGTGTGATATATGGGGAATCTCTAGACAAGTCTATAAGCTGTAAGATACCTAGAAAAGAAATGCTAAAATTATTGTCTAGTCCAAAAAACTCAGTATTATCACTAAATTTAGATGGAACTATTGAAAAATGTGTATTAAAAGAAGTACAAAGAGATACTTTTGGGGAAATAATACACTTAGATTTTCAATATGTAAGAAAAGGAGATACTATTAAGTTAAAAGTGCCTGTAAGTTATACTGGACAAGGATTCTTAGAATCAAAAGGCTTACTACTTGAATCAATAGTATCAGAGGTACAGCTACAAGGTCATCCAGAAGAAATTCCAGAAAATATAAAAGTGGATGTATCTGGGTTAAATTATGGTGATGAAATATTTGCAAAAGATTTTTCAATACCTGCAGTTTTAAAATCAGATGTGAGTGATGATACTTTAGTAGCTAGAGTTGTTGCTTTAGTTTCTGAATCACAAAATCAAGAATTAGAATCACAAGATGAATTAGAAAAAGAGTAAATCTCAATAAAAAAAATAAATTAATAATATTAAGGACTTCTTATAATTTTTTAAAAGAAGTTCCTTTTTATTAAAAAATTAAAAAAAATTTATAAAAAATGTTTAAAGAGATAAAAACGTGGTATTAATATATCATAATTAAAATTTAACTTAAAAAAGTATATAATAATTAATTTATTAAAATACAGGGGAGGATATTAACGATGAAAAAGTTTGTATGTACAGTATGTGGTTATATATATGAAGGAGAAACTGCTCCAGAAGTTTGTCCAGTATGTAAAGTAGGAGCTGACAAGTTCGAAGAAATGAAAGGTGAAATGGTTTGGGCTGATGAACACAGAATAGGTGTAGCTCAAGGCGTTGATGAAGAGGTTGTAGAAGGACTTAGAGCTAATTTCGTTGGAGAATGTACAGAAGTAGGAATGTACTTAGCTATGTCAAGACAAGCTGATAGAGAAGGATACCCAGAAGTTGCAGAAGCTTACAAAAGAATAGCTTTCGAAGAAGCTGAACATGCTGCAAAATTTGCTGAACTTCTTGGTGAAGTAGTTGTTGCTGACACTAAAGAAAACTTAAGAGTAAGAGTGGATGCAGAATATGGAGCAACTGATGGAAAATTAAAATTAGCTAAGAGAGCTAAAGAATTAGGATTAGATGCTATACATGATACAGTTCATGAAATGTGTAAAGATGAAGCTAGACATGGTAAAGCATTCTTAGGAT
>JALFMW010000128.1 GCA_022782605.1 Clostridium sp.
AATAACTTAATGGTATAGATAAAACTAATGCACACGGACAAGAAACAACTAAAAAGATTAGTCCTCTGTGTATCCATTCACTAAATAAAGCACCTTTTATAAATACAGGAGGTAGTATGGCTAGTAATGCTGCCAATGTAACTACTATAGGAGTATAGTATCTTGAGAATACAGATATAAAGTTTTCTGTTTTTGATTTCTTACTACTAGCATTTTCAACCATATCTAATATTTTAGATACTGTTGACTCAGAAAAATCTTTAGTAACTTGTACAGTTAATAAAGCATTTTTATTAATAAATCCAGATAATAATTCATCTCCCTTATTGACAGTTCTAAGTACTGATTCGCCAGTTAAAGCTGATGTATCAACCATAGAATTACCTTCAACTACTAAACCATCTAGAGGAACTTTTTCACCTGGTTTAACTACTATATAGTCTCCTATTTCTACTTCTTCAGGATCTACAACTTTAAGTGAATTTCCTACTTTTAAATTTGCCACATCTGGTCTTATTTGCATAAGGTCAGATATTGATTTTCTTGATTTACCAACAGCTAACTCTTGTAAGTATTCACCTATTTTGTAGAATAACATAACACCAACTGCTTCTGATGGCTCTCCTATTGATATAGCTCCCACAGTTGCCACAGTCATTAAGAAGTTTTCATCAAATATTCTTCCATTTTTAATATTTTTTAATGCTTTATATAAAACATCTCCACCTACTAATATATAAGATACTATGAATACTATTAAAGAATATCTACTCTCTATTCCTGTTGCTTCTTGATAAAAGGCAAATATAAATACTAAAACACCTGCTATTATCTTAAAAAGATCCTTTTTACTATTATCTTTCTTTTTTTCAACTTTCTTTATTTCTTTGGCTGATTCACTTTTATTTTGAACTTGTATATCTAATCCTGGTTCTATTGAGTCTATCAATTCAATAACTGAATTTATCACTTTATCTTTATTTATGTCAGAATCTATTTCTAATGTTAGTTTTTTGTTTACAAAATTCAAATGACTATTTTTTACACCATCTATACTTTGAACCCTATCTCCTATTACTTCTGCACAGTGGGCACATGTAAGTCCACCTAGTATAATATCTTCTTTATTTACTTTTTTTTGCTTTGAAGTAACAACTTGTATATCCAATCCTGGTTCTATTGAATCTATCAATTGAATAACTTCTTTTATTACTTCATCCTCATCATAACAAGAATCTATCTCTAATATTAACTTCTTGCTTACAAAGTTCATATGACTTCTCTGAACTCCATTAATATTCTTTACAACCTCACCTATTGTTTCTGCACAATGGGCACATGTTAATCCACCCAGCATTAACTCTTTCTTCATCAATATAGCTGTTGACATCTCCTTCTCCCCCTAACGATTATAAGTTTCTTCTATATGGCATAACCCACAATTAAATATTTGATTTATATGATTATCATCTAATGAATAATATACTATTTTTCCCTCTTTTCTAAATTTCACTAATCTTGCTTGTTTTAATACTCTTAATTGATGAGATATTGCAGATTGAGTCATATTTAAAAGATCAGCTATATCACATACACACATTTCTTCTTCAAATAATGCATATAAAATTTTAATTCTAGTTGTATCACCAAAAACTTTAAATAATTCAGCTAAATCATAAAGCTTTTCATCTTCAGGCATTTTATTTTTAACTTTACCAACAACTTCTTCATGTATAAAGCTACATTCACATTTATTTATAATATCTTTCATTTATGTTTCCTCCAAATTCAAAACAATATATGAACAACTGTTCATATATTCATAGTATTCTGTTTTAATATTTTTTGCAACATATTTTTTAAACATTTTTACTTTTTTTATCCCAGTTAAAATAATCATATCTAATGATTTTTTTAATATATATATTAGTAGTATTTAATTTTTAAAATAAAAGTTCGAAAGGAGAGTAATATCAAGTGAATTATAATATGTATCCAAATAGAATGGGTGATAACATAGACCCAAATTATATATATCCTCAACCATATATTGATCCTTTAATGTACATGAATCCTTATTACAATAATCAGAATATGAATTTTAATAGTAGTCCTAGTCCTAATCCAGAATATAACACTTATTCAAATCAATATGTTGATAATCCTCAATATGCACCATATGAAAATATACCTAACCAAAATACCGAGGTAGAAAATCAATTTCAAAACAATATGAATATGAACCCTAATATGAACATGAATAATAATGGAAATAATATTCCTATAATACCTATGATGCCTCCTAACATGATGTACCCTGGTATGATGGTACCTCCTAATATGATGTATCCTAATCCAATGTCAAGTATGATGTACCCTGGCATTATGTATCCCGGTATGATGATGCCTCCTAATATGATATATCCAGGTCCTATGACTAACATACCTACTGTTAATATGGAAGAATTTGATGAAGAAGAAATGTAGTGTTCTTAAAATAATCTAATTTTATATATGTTAATAACACCCCTATTTTTAGGGGTTTTTATTTTTTTCAAAAAAACTGTATATATTTTTTTAATTTGTCCAAACTATTTAATGTATTCCTCATAATATTCCCCCAATATTATAAATACAAAAAAGGGCATTCTAGTTTTACTAGTATTGCCCTTCTTTTTTTATTTAATAATATCTACTTCTATCTAGATTTTCTAAATGTTAATAGATTTTTTATGTATATATATAAATCATTTGGTCTTTTATCATTATAAAATTTATATCTCAGATAATCATCTAGCCATATAGCTACTATACTTAGAAAAAACCAAAATATACTAAATATCAAACTTACTTGTCCCATAAAGTTAAATGGTAAGTCTGAGTAATCCCACACATTCAATCCCATTTTTATATTTAAAATATACCCAAAGATAAATTCTAAAAATGTTACTATCAACATACTTAGAAAGCATTGTTTATATAGGTTTTTATTTGGTGCTATATTGTTAATAAGTCCTATCAACATACCACACAATCCTCCAAGTATTATCATAGATGGGTGAGTAAATCCTCTTAAAACTAGCTCTATATTTGTATAAATACACCCCATTACTAAAAAGATAAAAATTTCTTTTTTAATAAATGCTATCATTTTCATCACCACCAATATATTCTTCTTTTATTTATCCATATTAATAATTATTACTATCAAAATCATAATATGATTTTTCTTTGCAAAATAAAAACAGACCTTATTAGAATTTCACTAATAAAGTCTACTTTGATATATTTTATTAAATTATAATTAATCTAAGAAATCTTCAAAATCATTTGAACCAGATTCAACAAAATCATAAAGTACATTTTCTTCAAAGAAATAACTTTCATCTATACTTAAATATTCTTTATATTTTGCCATAAGTAATTTATTTATATACTTTCTATCCTTTTCAGAGTAAGTTCCAACAAAAAACTCATCTGCAACTTGATAGTATATTGATTTAATATCATTGTTAATTACATATATATTCTCTTTAACATGATTATTATTAAAATTAAATCTAGTGAAAAACATACCTTCTTCCATTTCACTTTTTAGCATAAATGGATTATCATTATAAAACTCCATTAAAAATTGTTCTTTATTTTTCAACTTATAAACATCAATATATTCTGACTTTGATATTTCATCAAAAACCTCAAAATCATACATAGGCTCTTTATCTGTTACTAGTAAAGACTTTATTTTGAAGCCGTTATTTTCTTTTAATATATTAAATGCTATTTTACAAGTGTAGTATCCATCTTCATCTTCATATAAAGCTTCACTTATAAATACACCTTCACCTCTTTTAGTAACTTTATTTTTAAGAAGAGCTCCATTTATTTTTGTTATATGATTATTTGATATTTCATCACTTCCTGAGAAATATTTTAAACTTTCTCTATCTCTAGCTATAAATCTCATAGTCATATAATTTATAAATTCAACCTCATCCTCAATTGGCTTACTTATTATTGGATAGACTTGATTAAGCGTTAAATTACTTTTATAATCTGTTATTATTTTTATATATTCGTCCACATCTCCTGGTAAATCTTTACCATATTCCAAGTTTTTATTTCCAAAGTGATTTATTAAAAATAAAGCAATTTCCTCATCTACAAGTACTCTACTTTCTCCAAGTCCACCCATAAGTCGTTCTTCTTCTCTACAAGCTTCTTTTGATGTTGGATTTTTTAAACTTACATAATCAGCTATTCCAAGTCCTTCTCCATCCAATAAAAAATATTGGTATATATATTTTTCATCTTCTTCATATCTTATAATTAGACCCATACTTCCCATTAGTCTTGATCTTGTTATTTTTGCGTAATCAAATACCATAAATTCACGTCCTTAACACTAAAAAAATTACTAAATAGTTAAAATATATTTTTATTGTCTATTTATGATTATAGTTTACAACAAAATCGTATTTTATAATATAATAAAGTAAATACTTATATGAGGTGATTCAATGAAAAACATAGGAGCTTTCTTCGATATAGATGGAACAATCTATAGAGATTCACTAATGGTAGAACATTTCAAAAAGCTTATCAAATACGAGATTGTAGATCAGAAGGCTTGGGTTGCCCATGCAAGAGATACTTTTTTAGATTGGGATAAGAGAAATGGTAATTACGATGATTATTTATTAGAAATATGTGATTTATATGTTAAATCTTTATTAAATGTTGATAAAAGATGCATCGACTTTACTAGCGATCAAGTTATTGCTTTAAAAGCCGAACGTGTTTATAAATATACTCGTTCCAAAATAAAATGGCATTTAGAAAATGGACATAAAGTAATATTTATCTCTGGAAGTCCAAAGTTTTTAGTTGAAAAAATGGCTAAAAAATATAATGCAACAGACTTTATTGGAAGCGATTATATATTTGAAGATGGTAAATTTAATGGTACTGTAATACCTATGTGGGATTCAAAAAGCAAAAATTTAGCCATAGATACTTTTGTTGAAAAATACAATATAGATTTAAGTAAATCTTATGCTTATGGTGATACAAATGGTGACATTACAATGCTTAAACGCGTTGGAAATCCAATAGCAATAAACCCTACAAATGAGTTAGTAAGTCATATGACTAAAGATAAATTTTTAAAAGAAAATGCAAAAATTATAGTTGAAAGAAAAGACATAATTTATTCTTTAGATTGTAATGTAAAAATACTTGATTTAGACTTATAATATATAATATATGGAGGATAATAAGTTGAATATAGATGGAAAAATATTAAATTTTGTAGATATAATAAATGATTTAGAGGAGATCGGTAGAAAATTATACTTAGACTCTCCTGAAACATGGATTGATTTTTCTAGTAAAGTTAGTGATCAAAGTTTAGATGAGATGGTACTTTTCTATGCTGCCAAATATAATTATTTATCAATATTAAAATATACAGTTGATAATAAAATAGTAAATTTAGATGCTCCATCTAAAAACACAAACTATTCTTCTATTAGAGAGCATTTATTAGCTGTTTCAAAAAATTACAAAAGTGACGATGTTTATAATTTTTTAAGTGGCGATTTCAAATCTTCAGATTGCGATAATAACAATTATAATGGTGATGATACAAATCATAAAAAAGAATCAGAAACCGTTGTTGATAATGAAAAACAATTTAATTTTATGCCTGTTTTCCTATGTCCTCACTGTAAAGCAAACATACTTGAATCAGGTTATAAAGTTTATGAAGAAATAAACTTTGCATTCTCTCACGAAAATAATAAGGCTAAGGAAACAAGCAGAACTAGAGATGAAAGGGTATTTTGCAACAACTGTAACAATAATATTAACAATGTAACAACTGATTTATTAGAAAATATATGCTCTATTCATAATTGTAAGAAATGTAAAAAAGATTTAATACAAATAGGAATAAACGAAAAAACAAGATTAAAATTTAATGATAGTAATAATAAATTCATAAGCAAACAAAAAACTTATAATTGTCCTGCTTGTGATGAAGAATTAAGCGACTTACAAATTAAGTATTTTAATTTATAATAAATTTGAACTAAAAAAGGAGGCTATAAAGTTTATACTTTAAAAGCCTCCTTTAATTATCTATTCACTAGTCTTCTCAATTTATCATTATAAAAATCTATAAATCTTGAATAAACAAAATCATATACAATAAAAGATATTTCAAATACAACTACTGTAATTATATTTACAGGTATATAAACAAAAGGTTTTAATATGATATAAGTAATTATAATCAATATATTGGCTGCTAAAAGCTTTAAAATATATTCCTCACCAAAACTTCTACCTCTTTCAATTATATATTTTATCAATCCATAAATTCCAAAGGTAAAAATATATAATATCCATTGAGCTTTTTGAGCCATAATTATAAAGCTTAACAATACAGAGCCAATATAAAAAACTATCCCTGCTTTAGGTCCCCATTCCATAATTACAATTGATATTGGTAAAGATGCTAAACCTAAGAGAAATAAAGTATTGATTGGTAGCACATTAACCAATAACAATAAAATACAATTTAAAGCAAGCAATATTCCTCCATAAGCAACTTTTCTACTCATTAATATTCATCTCCTAGAAACATGTACACAAATCTCCACCAAAACATTCACAACATGAGTCACAAATATATAATGTACATAAATCACTACAGCAATCATCTCCACAGCAACAGCAACAACATCCATTCGAATCATATCGTCTATTTCTATTATAGTCATATGAACGTCTGTCATAATCATTTCTGTAATTATTATA
The DNA here is from genome assembly GCA_022782605.1 of Clostridium sp. GTDB lineage: Bacteria > Bacillota > Clostridia > Peptostreptococcales > Peptostreptococcaceae > Terrisporobacter. The sequence goes on from JALFMW010000128.1 coordinate 6,823, forward strand.
TCTATTATAAGCATACTGGTATTCTCTATTATTAGGTTCCATAAATTTAGCTCTCTTTAAATAATCTTCACCTTCTTCATAATAGCCAATATTCATAGCACACAGTCCTGTCAAGTAATACCATTCACTACATTTGTCATTTACACTTTGTAAAAAATTATATGCTCTTTTAAACTCTTTATTTTCAATTAACCTTCTAGCTTCCATAAAATAGTCATTTTCATAAGCATTACTGTACATTTATTTCACATCCTTTTTCTAATATATTTTTATATCTTAAATATACACCAGAGTAAACTATATTTTCTATAATACCTCTATTTACTTGTAAATTTAATCTATCTATTGATGAGGCTAATAATCCTAAAGATATACTTATAAGTCTATCAACTCTAATTTTCAACTCTTCTCTTTTATTTATATATTCCATAAATGGATTATATCTTCCTTTTTTATAATCTTCATTTAAATCTTCATAGGCATCCAATATATAAATATATTTTCCTATATTAAACCCTATCCTTCTTAAATCATCTTCATATTTATCTTTTTTATAAGCAAAAATCTCACCCATAAGTTCACCAAATGTATTTGAAACTTTATCAATATTATATTCTTTATTTTTCTCAAGTTGATTAAGTATTTTCATTTGCTCTTTAATAATTTGAGACTTATGAGGATATTTTTTATGAGCCATTTTTAACTTACTTTTATATAGGTTATAAGCTAAAATATCCTTTACACCTTTATCATCTAATAAGTTATCTTCCAACTTATAATAAGTAAGTAATATATTCATACTTGCTGCATATTCAGTAATATCATTAATTAGCTTTTTCTTTCTTTTAAAAGGACTTACTAGACATACTTCTTCAAAAATATTGGTTTTAGGTTTATAAATAGCACTAAGAATAACTATTAAAAATGTAATATCATAATTTAACCCTATTCTTGATATTTCTCCATGATTTTCTTTTAAGTATTTACATAAACCACAATAATATCCTTTATAGTTTTCATATTCTCTAAAAGTAAGATCCATTTTATTTATTCTAACGTATCCAAACATATTTTATCCTTCCTATTTTACTCGCTATAAGTTTATTATATAGCATAAATAATACTATATAACTATTTTCTTATTTTAGATATTAAAATTTAATTGTTGAAACTTATTATAAATATACATATTTCATATAATTTATATATAATTACAATTTTTTCCTGTTGATTATTTTTTTAACATATTTTACAATTAACTTATCATTCCCGAAAATGTTTTCCGATACAAGGAAAACATTTTCTATAAAAAATATTTTATATGGTATTATTAGGAGGAAAGTAATATGATTACATTCTTAGTTTGTTTATCTATACTAATCATAGGTTACTTTACATACGGGACTTATGTTAGTAAAACTGTTGGATACGATGATTCTATCCAAACTCCAGCAATAAGACTTGAAGACGGTGTAGACTACATGCCAATGCCATGGTACAAAGTATTCTTAATTCAATTCTTAAATATAGCTGGTACTGGACCAATATTCGGAGCTATATCAGGAGCTTTATTTGGACCAGTTGCATTCTTATGGATAACTTTCGGTTGTATATTTGCCGGAGCTGTTCATGATCACTTATCAGGTGTTATATCAATGAAACATGATGGTACTTCTATACCAGAAATAGTTGGTATGTACTTAGGTAAAAATATGAAAACTGTTATGGTTGGTTTCTCAATCGTGCTACTTGTATTAGTTGGTACTGTTTTCATAAATTCACCTGCTGGTTTATTAACGTCTATGACTGGAATAGACAAAAATATATGGTTAGTATTAATAATAGTTTACTATATAATAGCTACTATATTACCAGTTGATAAAGTTATAGGAAAATTATATCCAGTATTCGGAGCTGCTTTATTATTAATGGCTGTTGGTTTATTTGGAGCTATGATAATAGGACAATTCAATGGTTCTATGCAAATGGCTGAATTAACTTTAAAAAACTTACATCCAGGCGGATTAGCTATATTCCCATTCTTATTCACTACAATAGCTTGTGGTGCAATATCTGGGTTCCACGCTACTCAATCTCCAATGATGGCTAGATGTATAAATAGAGAATCTGAAACTAGAAGAGTATTCTACGGTTCAATGATAGTTGAAGGTATAGTTGCTTTAATCTGGTGTGCTGTTACTATAGCATTCTTCGGAGATAGCGCTTCTATACAAGCTGCAGGAACTCCTGCTGAAATCGTTAACGTAGTATCTAGAGCATTACTTGGACCTGTTGGTGCTGTTCTTGCTGTTCTTGGTGTTGTTGCTTGTCCAATAACTTCTGGAGATACAGCTTTCAGAAGTGCCAGACTTACAATAGCTGATGCTTTCAAAATAAAACAAGATGGATTAAAAAGTAGATTCATGTTAGCTATACCTCTATTCATAGTTGGTGCTGCTTTAACTCAAATAAACTTTGATATAATATGGAGATACTTCGCTTGGTCTAACCAAACATTAGCAATGATATTCTTATGGACTGGTGCTACTTACTTACTAGTTAATAAGAAAAACTTCTGGATAGCTGTAGTACCTGCAATATTCATGAGTTATGTATCTGTATCTTATATATTACAAGCTCCAGAAGGATTTAGATTAAATCCAACATTCTCTAATGTAACTGGTATAATAGCTGCTATAGCATTCTTCGGCGCTTTCATGAATAGAGTAAAAAAAGAAAGAAGTAACGTTGAAAAAACTGAAAAGGCAATTTAATTTTAATTAATATAATCAAAAGGAAATGTTAACCATATAACATTTCCTTTTTTAGTACAGATTATTTGTTGATCTATAGTATAAACTAATACTTATATTTTATATGATAAATCTAATTTTTTTGCCTTCACTATCCTCCATTATTAATACTTCTAAGTCTTTATAATTTTTAAATAGCCATTTAATATCAGTCATAATTTGATTAACTTGTTTTTTGTCAAGTTTGGCAATACAGTACTCATCTCTAGCTTCTTTAAATTCTTTTGACACCAAAAAATTTTTAATAGCAGCATAAGCTATTGTATTTGGCAAAGGATTAGCACTTTCTTTAGACCTTTTATTTCCTTTCATATACATCTTCATACACTATCCTCCAACATATAAATTTATATCTTATATA
>JALFMW010000010.1 GCA_022782605.1 Clostridium sp.
TTTAAGTGGAGAAATTTTTATAGATAATTACGATAAATTAATGATTGCTACTGGTGCAAGTAGTATTATGCCTTCTTTAGATAAATCTTATGATAATTTAACTACTTTAAAAGATATGAATGATGGTATAAAGCTTAAAGAATTAATAAGCAAAGAAGAAAATAAAAATATCGTAATTATTGGTGCTGGATTTATAGGAATAGAAACAATTGAAGCTGCAAAAAAACTAAATAAAAATATTCATCTAATTGGTAGAAGTAATAGAATTTTAAGTAAGGTATTTGATAAAGAGATTACTGATTTACTAGAAGAAGAATTAAGAAAAAATAATATACATCTACATCTTAATGAAACTATTCAAAAGTATATTGGTGAAGAAAATATAACAAAGGTTATAACTAATAAATCTGAAATAGATTGTGATATTGTAGTTATGGCAATTGGAGTTAAACCAAATACATCTTTCTTAGAAAATACAAATATAAAAATGTTATCTAATGGTGCTATAATAGTTGATGAGTGTGGTAGAACATCAGTTGAAGATATTTATGCTGCTGGAGATTGTGCAACTATAAAAAATTTAGTTACTAATGAGGATATGTATGTACCTTTAGCTACTGGCGCAAATAAATTAGGTAGAATAGTAGGTGAAAATTTAGGAGGAATTAACTCTTATTATCCTGGTTCTTTAGCTTCAAGTTGTATAAAAGTTTTAGATATGGAAGCTGCTGTTACAGGACTTACCGAAGAAAGAGCTAAAGCTCTTAACCTTGATTTTAAAACTAAATGTATTACTAATTATAATCAGACTCATTACTATCCAGGTCGTGAAAAATTATTAATAAAGTTAATTTATGATGCCAAAACTAAAGTAATACTTGGAGGACAAATTGCTGGATACAAGGATGCAGTTCAAAGGGCTAATGTTTTAGCCACTGCTATAACAGCAAAAATGACTACTGAACAACTTGGTATGCTAGATTTATGTTATGCACCTCCTTTTGCTACTACATGGGATGCTTTAAATGTTGCAGGAAATGTAAGTAAATAATTAAGGAGTAAAATTATGAATCAAATGACATTGAAAGAATTATACGAAGTTGGTTGCTCTTTTGAATCTTCTGTTGGAGAAGGTACAAAAAGTGAAAGAGCTAGAATTCCCAAGAACTCATCAAGAATAACTTTTGATGAAGACTTAACTAATAATATTATAAATTTTGAAAAAGAAGTTAAATTTTTAGTTGCCGGTGAAATCTGGTGCCCTGATTATCAATTAAATGGAGCTGTTTTAAAAAGATTTATGGATTTAAATCCAAATTTTGATATGTCAGTAATAACAATGGCTAGAGGTAAAAAATATTTAGAAGCAATTTTAAATATAAAAGATGCAAAATATCCTTTAATAGTTGTTTTAGACAAAGACTTTAATATATTGGGTAATTTCCAAGAAAGACCGGAAATCGTAAAAAATGCTGCAAGTTTTGATGATATAAAACTAGATTACTACAAAGGAAAATATTTAATTGATACTGCCAATGACATTTGGAATATAGTTAAAAATATTAAATAATTAATACTTATAATCAAAAAGACTATCTTAACGATAGTCTTTTCATATATATACATTAAATTCCCTAATTTTTATATTTATACTAAATCCCCTAATTTTTATATCTATTATATTTCACTTACTACAAATCCTGCAGCTTCTATATCACTTTTTATTTTTGCTATATGATCATGATCAAATGTTTCAAGTATGAATTCAGCTGATTGTTTTCCTATAGCTCCACCAGATGATAATCTAGTTTGGTTAGCATTTAATATGTTTGCATTATTTTCACTTATTATTTTTATTAATTCTAAGAATCCACCAGGCTTATCAGTCATTACTGTAGAGAATGAATATCTTCTTCCCTCTTTAGCTAAACCTACACCTATAACTCTATATAATGTATTAACATCAACATTACCACCAGAAACTATGCAGACAACCTTTTCCCCTGCAGCTGGTTGATATTTCTTAGATAATAAAGCCGCTGTTGAAACTGCTCCTGCACCTTCAGAAACTATTTTTTGATGTTCTAATAAGAATAACATCCCTTGAGCTATCTCTTCTTCAGTTACAGTTATTATATCGTCAACTAATTCTTTTATTATTTCAAATGTAGCATCTCCTGGAGTTTTTACAGCTATACCATCAGCTATTGTAGCAGCATGGAATGCAGTTGTAACTTCCCCATTTTTTACTGACTCTTGCATTGAAGGTATGTTGGCAGTTTGAACACCTATTACTTTTACATTTGGGTTTAAAGCCTTTGCAGCAACTGCAACACCTGCTATTATTCCCCCACCACCAATTGGGCAAAGTATTGTATCAACTTCATTGTTTAATTGTTCAAATATTTCTAAAGATATTGTTCCTTGTCCTGCCATTACATGCTCATTATTGAATGGATGTATAAAAGTCGCACCAGTTTCTTTTTGTATCTCAACTGCTTTTGCATAAGCATCGTCATAAACTTCACCGTTTAATACAACTTCAGCTCCGTATCCCCTAGTTGCGGAAACCTTTGCAAGCGGTGCAGTAGCTGGCATTACTATTGTAGCTTTTATACCTGTCATTTGTGCACCTAGTGCAACACCTTGAGCATGATTTCCAGCACTAGAAGCTATGACACCGTTTGCTTTTTCTTCATCAGTTAAGTTTGCTATAGTATTAACAGCCCCTCTTACTTTAAAAGAACCTGTTTTTTGTAAGTTTTCACATTTATAAAAAACGTTTGCTCCTGTCATTTCACTTAACGTTTTACTTTCTAATACAGGTGTTTCTTTAACTACCCCTTTAATAGTTTCTTGAGCTTTTTTAACATCGTTTAAAGTAACTTTTAACATATATAATTCCCTCTCTTTTGTATATATATAAAATGTTTTATGTTAGTAAATCATTTTCCCACCCCATAAAAACATTTTCCCTGTTGATTTATTTCCTTGAGTTAATTATACAATAACTATTTAAAAATATCAAACAACTTTATTTTATATTTGTCAAGAAAACTATTTATATTATTTTTTTATTATATTTTGAATATTTAGTATCTTTTTTAAAGTTGGCTTTTTTACTTACATTCGGAAATACTTTCAATAATCTTATTCATTTTTTAATAAATAAAACAAGAGAAAATTTCCTTAAATTACCAGTATATTTTATCTTGTTTTAGATTAATTTTTTATTCTTTTGTATATATATTTAATGCATTTCTAAAAAATTCTGACATTCCTTTTTTATTATCATCATAATATTTTTTAAATCTTTCATCAGCTACATACATTTCTCCTAAATTTCTATGTGCCTCTTTTGTATAAAAATTCCACGTATATCCTAACCATTTTTTATGAAGCTCGCATGCTTTTTGTGCCTTTTCTCCCGATGGATTATTTTCTTCCATAGCATCTTTTAATGTTTCAATTATTTGCTTTTCTAACTCTTTAAATTCCTTAAATTCTTCTTCACTCATACCCATAATTTTAGCACTTGAATTGTCAACTTGTGAATCACCATATTTTTCGCGGATTTCTTCACCATATTTTTCTTCATTTTTATTAATTAAATCTTTCTTAAAAGCTTCAAATTTTTCTTTATTTGACATTTTAATTTCTCCTTTTTTATAATTTATAGTTTTTTCAACATTTTCAATTAACAAATCTATCTCTTCTCTTCTCCTAATAAGTTCCTTCTTATGATTATTTAAAGCTGTCATTATATCAAATGATGGAGAATTTACTATATTTTTTATATCTTCTAATTTAAATCCCATTGATTTATAAAAAAGTATTTGTTGTAATTTATCAATTTCATATTCACCATATATTCTATAGCCAGATGAATTAATTCTCTTTGGCTCTAGCAAATTTATTTCATGATAATATCTTAATGTTCTTGTACTTATCTTTGCAATTTTACTCAATTCATTAATAGAGTACTCCATTTTTATCACCTTCTACTTATATTTTGTTAATATCTAATGTTTAAGTAAATTATAAAGTTTTACGTAATGTTAATGTCAACAATATTTTATAAAAAAATAAAAGGAACTAAAAAGTCCCTTTTATCTAAGATCAAATATTTAATCAATAATATATTTTAATATTTAAAATACATTATATAATTTTTCTATGTATTTATTATAATACTTCGTGAAGAGTTGTTTCTAATTCACAGTCGCATCCACAGCAAACTGTTCCAGCTTCTGTAGCTTCCTTAATATCTTCTACTGTTTTAGCTCCATTAGCTACTGCAACCTTTATATCTTCAACTGTTGTTCCCATGCAATCACATACTATTTTATCTGACATCTTCATTTCCTCCTAATAATTTTATATTAAATATATACCCCCATAATTTATCAATTAAACACATTTTGTTACTTTTTTTCCCATGTATGTTAATTCATATGATACAAAAAATATTTATTAATATTAAATAACTAAAAGGAGTAAATCATATGCAAAATTTAAATAATATCTTAAAATATTTCACTCTTTTTATAATTGGTGGTATTTCATACTACTTTATTGAGATTATTTATAGAGGATATTCACATTTTTCAATGATAATTGTTGGAGGTATTTGCTTTGTATTAATAGGTGCTATTAACGAATTTTCAAATAAGGAAGTACCTTTATTGCTTCAAATGATACTTGCTGTACTTATTGTTGATACAATAGAATTAATTTCAGGAATTATTATAAATAAAGTACTACTATTAAATGTGTGGGATTACTCTAATTTAAGATTTAATCTTTTAGGTCAAATTTCTTTGAGAAGCTCTATTGCTTGGTTCTTCTTATCTCTTTTAGCAATTTATATGGATGATTTATTAAGATATTTACTTTTTAGTGAGCAAATTCCAAAGTATAAATTTTTTTAGAAAAAAATTAAGCCCTGCTACGAGGATACAGGGCTTAAAATTCATAATGATAGATAAAAAGTGTGAGGGAATCTATCATTATACGGGTATTTAAGTAAATTATTAAGCTAGTCTTTCTATGCTTTAATAATACATTATTAATGTGAATTTAATGTAAATTTTTTATGAACCAAAGTGGAATTTTATATATTTTATTTGTACATATATCTTCTTAATATTGTAAATAAATCCATCTTAATATAAGATTTAATTATGTCAATTTAACAAAACTTTATTTTACTTATAGTTAGGATGTGATTTCTACTTTATGATAGATTATAGATTAAAAACTTTTCTTACTCTTTGTGAGCTTAAAAATTATACCAAAACAGCAAAAAAGTTATTTATAACTCAACCAGCTGTAACTCAACAAATTAAATATCTAGAAAAATATTACGGAGTTACACTATTTAAATATGAAGGTAAAAATTTAATCTTAACCCCTGCAGGAAAAGAACTCCAATCTTTTGCTCTTACTTTATCTAAAGATTGTGAAAAAATAGTTCAAAAACTATCTACTAATAAGGAAAATATAACTTATAAATTTGGTGCTACTTTGACCATTGGCCAGTATATTATGCCAGATATAATTGAATATATTTTAAAAGAAAATCCTGATACTTCTGTCTCCATGATAGTTGATAATACCTCTGAATTATTAAAATTATTAAATAAAGGTAAAATCGATTTTGCCATTATTGAAGGAAACTTTAACAAATCCCAATATAGCTATGAATTATTTTCTATGGAAGATTACATAGGTATTTGTGCTAATAATCATCTTTATAAAGATAATGAATACACTTTAGAAGATTTATCTAAAGAAACTTTAATACTAAGAGAAAAAGGTTCAGGAACACGAGATGTATTTGAGCAATTACTTTATGAGCAAAATCTCTGTATAGAAAGTTTTAACTCCATCTGTGAAATAGGAAGCTTACCTGCAATCTTATCTCTTGTAGCTAATAATTGTGGAATATCATTTATGTACAAAATTGCTGCTGAATCTTATATAAATAATAATTTAGTTTCACCAATTAATATTAAAGGCTTACCTATGAAAAGAGAATTTAATTTCGTTTGGTTAAAAAATAGCAGATTTGCTTCTTTATACAATGAGTTTTTCAAAATTTGTAGAGATTTCAATAATAAAAAAATACCACTATAAATAAATTATTTTTATCTATAGTGGTATTTTCTAATTATTATCTAAATAAAAATGAAAATATATTCTTTTTACTTTGCTTTTCTTCAATTGAGAAAAATGCATCCTCTAAGTTATATAGCAATATTCTATCGTAAGTATAAATAATGTCTATATTTAATTCTTCATAATTTTCTTTAATCATACTCATAATTTCTATCATATGATCATAAGATTCACCTTGTATTATTAGTGTTGGTTTTTCCTTGAATTTTATATTTAAGTTGTCATAATGTTCTATAACATTCTCATATCTACTTAACTTATTTAAAAATTCGCCTTTCCATCCATCTACTTTTCTAACAACCTCAACTAAGAAGCTCTTATTGTTACAAGTTATTATTGATTGTGGTCTTACTATACAGTCTCTAATACTTTCATTAAGAATTATTTTTGATACTTTATACTCTGTATCTAAGTCCATTATTTGTGTTAATAATTGATTAGCTGCTAATAAACACTTGATTTTTGCTGTTTTAATCTCGCTTACATATCCTTGTGAATATGTCTTTCTGTCTAGTGCTCTTAATAAACCTATACCATGGTATCCTAAATAGTATGCCTTATACGAGCTTGTGCTATTTTCTGATACAAATTCAATTTGTTTTATAAAACTTTTTTCTTTTAATCTAGTTAATTTTCTTGCTACAGATTTAGATTCTACATTAACTCCATTTTTATTAAGATATGTAGTAAGCTGTAACGAAGTTGCAAAAACTAAATTATTTATTGCAAATAATATCATTTTCTCAATTTCACCTATGTGACCTTTTTCTAATAAGAAATCTACTTCAGATTTTGATGTAGTTCTCTTTGGCCTATTGATCTTATGATTGTCCCCTTTATAAGATGCAAATGGCGATAGTTTTGTCTCAAAATATTCTTCACTTGGATTTTTCAAATCCACCGCTGTGCAATATTTTCCAATTGGTGAAATTAGTTCTGTGTTTTTTCTTTTGTTCCTCATAATACTCCCCCCCCGATGTGTCTAGGAAACATAATTAATACTTCCATTAAATAGCATATTTATATTATAATATTTTTTCATATATTTTACATTTATAATTATTTAAATTTAAATAAAAATTTTATTTTTTGTTTATTTTAGTAAGATATATTATTATTTATTCTTAAAATTAAAAAAGATATAAGCTAAATTATATAGCTTATACCTTTTTAATATAAAATATTTTAATTCAATTTAGTTCCACAATTTGGACAAAAATTTGAACCTTCATTTTTAGTTCCACAGTTTGGGCAGAAATTGGCTACTTTTTGTGTAGATGAATTTTGTTGATTTTCATTATTTTGTGGCTTATTATTCATATTATTTATTATTTGTTGTCCCATCATCATACCCATTTGTATGCTAGCCATATCTCCTGCAACAGATCCTCCAGAATTGCCCTTTGATAGGGAATCTGCCATAGCAACTTGCGTATATTTGTTCATATCTCCAATCATGCTATGTGATGCAGCCTTTGTAGCCATTTCTTGAATTTCTTTTGGATAAGAAACACTAGATATTGTAAAGTTAGTTATGGCTATACCTATTTTCTCCATTTCCATATCTAAGTCTTCTTGAATTCCTTTAGATATTTCATAAGCATTTGCTTGTAAGTTAAATAAATCCTTGCCTTCTCTAACTATCCACTTCATTATTACTTGATCAAGCATAGACATAATACGTTCTTTAACATCATCTATGGTAAATTGCTTTTTAACACCTGCAATTTTATCAATTAACACTTGATAATCTGATATCTTGCAACAAAATGTACCAAAAGATTTTATTGGCATTCCTCCTGGAAGATTTGGTGAAGGTATATTTATAGCATTTTTTGTACCCCATTTTACTGTTAACTCTTTAGTATTAACAAATAAAACTTCAGCTCTAATTCCACTATTAAATCCAAATTTAAATCCTTTTAATGTTGATAAAAAAGGAATTATTTGTGATTCAATATCAAAACTTCCTTCATCTTTAAATATGCCTTCAATTTTGCCATTATACATAAATATGGCATCTTGGCCCATTCTTACTATTAATTTACTGCCTTTTTTTATTTCTTTATTATCCCACTTCCAAAATAACATGTCATCTCTAAACTCTTCCCACTCTATTACATTGGAAAATTGGTTGCTAAATAGTCCCATAACATTAACCTCCTAAAACATTTCTTCTTCAAAGTAAGAAACAAAAGTTTTGTAATCTATCAACTCACTCTGTTGTGTATTTTCTATTTCATCATTATAAGATATATCTTCATTATTAGAAGATGCTAAATAAATACCAAATAATATACCTATTATTACTATAATTATAGCTGCAATTTTAACAGGACTCTTTGGATATTCTCCTTTAATTTTCCCAGTTTCTCCATTTATTAAAACATTATAGTGATTACCTTTATATGTATAAGCTGTTGAATATACAGGTATAAAAATATGCTTGTAAGTTTCATCATAATATGAGGTATTAAGCCTTACTGAACGAACTCTATCATAACGCATTAATACATCTCTTTCAGCCATATAATGTATATCTCTACTCATTTTGTGCATTGCATCATTGTGAGCATCTTTCAAATCTATGGTATATATTTCTGAACAAAAACCTGACATATAATCTGGTGAATAAGATGCCACTTCTTTTGTATTATAAGGTTCTATCCAACCTAAAAGAGTATCGCTTAGTTTATTGGATGCTCTTACTAATACATCGTCAAAGAAATGATTTATATGCCCTCTAGTAGGATACCATTTTGTTTCTATTCTTGTGTGAACTTCACCTTTTTCATCTTTATATTCAACTTGATAATCTATACCACCCATTGCAGTATAATCGGTACTTGTGTCTGCATCAAATGTCCAATATGGCATATAAATACCTTGTACCTTATCTTTTTGATATAGTGTTTTTAAAACATTTGGTGCAAGCCATCTTCTTTTTATCCATTTAGTAAAAATAGCTTCAACATCCTTCTTATCAATTTTGAATGGAATTACGCCATCTGGTATAATTGATTCCACTTGTTTTTTAGATAAAACATAATGGGAGCCACAATATGGACAAGTTGTTGCAGTACTTGTTGCATCAACTTCTACCATAGCTCCACAACCTTCACATTCCATACTTGTAGAAGTTTTTTCTTCTACTTTTATTGTTCTAATCGCATGAACATCAAGATTATGTTCTACTACATCTTCTGGATTATTTTCTATTTTAACTTCTATACCACAGTTTGGGCATTTTAGAGCTTGTACTGTGGCATTAAATTCCATAATTCCTCCACAACTTTCACAATAGTAAGATTTACTTATAAGATCACCCCCCAATAAATCATACTTTTTATCTATAATTATAATCCTAATTTATTTTTTAATGCTTGCAATTCGTCCTCTACTTGAGAATTACTACCTTTATTATCATTATATTTACTCATTAAATCTTCTATGCTATTTTCTTCTTTAGATGAATTTAATTCAGCCATTGCATTGGCTTCATCTAATTGTCTATTTATTTTATCTTCCATTTTATCAAAAGCAGATAAATTTCCTTTTGCTCCATCTACACTAGCACCTATTTTATTTAATCTTTCTTGTGTTTTTGCTACTGCAAGTTTAGCCTTTAATTGGTCTCTTCTTGCATTTAATTCTCCTATATCTTTTACAAGTTTATCATGCATACTTCTCATTTTATATGCATTATCTGCTGCCATCTCATAAGATTGTTGAAGAGATTGTTGATTTTGTGATAATTGATTTTTCTTTTCTAAAAATAACTTAGCATCAGATTCATTTCCTGCTATTAATGCTTTTTCTGCATATCTTTGCATTTTATCTATTTGCTCATTTAATTCATCTAGTTCACGTTTAGCTCTTTTTTCTTCTGCCATAACAGAAGCCGTTTCGGCTTTAACCTTTCCTAAATCACTTTCTAAATTTCTTAAATATTGATCTATCATTTTTGATGGATCTTCTGCCTTATCTAATAATGCATTAATATTTGATGACATTATGTCTTTGAATCTAGTTATTATCCCTGCCATAAAAAAACCTCCTATTTATATTTTTTATATAGTAAATTCTAATAATATATTAATTATTCCTAAATATTATTGATATAAAAAGTATATCATATTGATCTTAATACTTTATAAGTTTAAACAAAAAAATTGAACTCTATAAGAGTTCAATTAAAATATTTATAAAAAAATAAGTCCATATATCATGTTTATTTTTTATACTATTTATTTTTTAATTCATTATAAGATGTTATCTCTGGTATAGTTCCATTTACTACTGTTTTAATTCTTAAATAAGCTTCATTTAATTCATAATTTTCTATTCCACCATTAAAATCTTTTGATACTGGAACTACTAAATAAGGTATTTCATTATAACTTTTAAATACATGACATGGTATATATCCCTTACTTACTAAATAAACTTTTCCATTTTCATCTCTTTTTAAATTTAATGTTAATATAAAGTTATCCTTTGTTACTGTTTTATACTGATGAGAAACAAAGTTACCTAAAGAATATACAACAGGAACTTGTCTATTATCTGATGTTGTTAATATATCTGATGTTTGAAGGGCATGAGGGTGGGAACCTATTATAAAGTCAACACCTGCCTCTGCCATTTCCTGAGCGCTTTTAGCTTGATCTTCATTATAATCATTTGTGTATTCCACACCCCAATGATTATATGCAATAATATATTCTGCTCCCATGGCCTTTGCATCTTTTACATCTTTTTCTAAAGCTTCTTTCGTATATCTATTAATCATAATTTCTCTTACATCTTCATCTAATGTTATATCTTTTCCATTGAACTTTTCGCTATATGACATAAGAGCTATTTTAATACCATTAACATTCACTATAAGAAATCTTTGTTCTTCTTTATTTCTAAAAGAACCTGTATATGCAAATTTATATTTTTCTAATAAATCAAGAGTTTGTAATAATCCTCTCTCTCCATTATCCGTTATATGATTATTTGCATTGACTAAAGCATCAAATCCAGCATATTTTAATGCATCTAAATAAGTTGATGGCCCATTACAATGAGGTTCTCCTCCCAAGGCCTTTTCTTCACTCATATATGGTGATGTATTAGATAATAAAGATTCTAAATTACCTGCCACAAAATCAGCATGTGAAAATACATTTTTTACTATGTTGAAACTATCATTAAATACATAAGTTCCATCTTCCGTTTTGGCTGCTTCTTGCTGTCTTGTTTGACACATTAAATCACCAGTAAACATTAATAATGCTTCATTTGTTTCTTTAGCATCCTCATTTAAATATACACCGTCTTTTAAAGTAAATCTTGGTTTTGATATTTCACTTAATGGCTCTAATAAATCTCTATAAACAATTACTATTGTTTCTAATTTATCTCCATCACGTTCTTCACCTACAATAGTTGTGCTACCTATTCTCTTAGCTGTAATATTTCCCTTTGAATCTATAACAGCTACTTCTCTATTGTCTGAGTAATATTTTTTATCATCACTTCTATTTGAAGTATAATTTATATTTGTAGTCTGATTTAATTTCAAAGACACTATTCTCTTTTGTATTGTTAAATCTTCATATTTATTTTTTGCTTCAACTTTTACTGCATTTCCTAATAAAAATATAATAAAAGTTAAAGCAAATAAATTTTTAGTAAATTTATTTCTCTTTTTTCTCTTAGTATTCACTCATTCTCCTCCTAAATATAAATTTTTATATTCAAAAATACTTTCTGATTATATCAGATATATTTGTGGCTTTTCAATAATCCATATATTACCTAACACATATATCAAATAGCTTTATATAGAAAATAAAAGTAGTAATTAATTGAAAATTACTACTTTTCTATACTTATTATATTTTTACTATATTTTGTGTTATTTAAATTAATCTAATTTATTAGAATAATCCTGATATTACACCATTTTCATCTACATCTATTCTTTCAGCTGCTGGTAGCTTAGGTAGTCCAGGCATTTTCATTATATCACCAGTTAAAGCTATTATAAATCCAGCACCTGCACTTATATTTATTTTTCTAACTGTAATTCTAAAATTAGTAGGCCTTCCTAATTTAGAAGGATCATCAGTTAAAGAATATTGTGTTTTTGCCATACAAATTGGAAGGTTAGAGTATCCTAATTTCTCTAAGTTAGCTATTTCTTTTTCTGCCTCTTTAGTAAAATCTACTCCATCAGCTCCATATATTTTTGTTGCTATGGCATTTATTTTTTCTTTTATTGTACTTTCCAGCGGATAAGCATATTCAAAATTATTTTCTTCTTCACAAAGTCTTACAACTTCTTTTGCAAGCTCAACTCCACCTTCTCCACCTTTGGCCCAAACTTGTGATAAAACTACATTTACACCTAAGTCATTACATTTTTCTTTTATTAAATTTATTTCTTCCTCTGTATCCGTAGGGAATTCATTTATTGCAACAACTGCAGGTAATTTAAACACACCAGTTATATTTTCCACATGTTTTAATAAGTTTGGAAGACCTGCTTCTAAGGCTTCTAAATTAGTTTCATTTAAATTAGCTTTATCTACTCCACCATTATATTTTAATGCTCTAACAGTAACTACTATTATTACTGCATCTGGTTTTATATCAGCCATTCTACATTTTATATCTAAGAATTTTTCCGCCCCTAAATCGGCTCCAAATCCACCTTCTGTAACAACATAATCTGCAAAATTCATACCTATTTTAGTAGCTATTACAGAGTTGCAGCCATGAGCTATATTAGCAAAAGGACCACCGTGAACTATGGCCGGAGTACCTTCTAATGTTTGTACTAAATTAGGTTTTAAGGCATCCTTTAATAAAGCTGCCATTGCTCCATTTGCATTAAGCTCTTTGGCTCTTACAGGTATATTCTCATAAGTATAACCTATGATTATATTACCTAGCTTTTCTTTTAAGTCTGATATATCATTTGCTAAACAAAATGCTGCCATAACTTCTGATGCTACAGTTATATCAAATCCGTCTTCTCTAACGATACCATCAACTTTTCTACCCATTCCACAAACTATATTTCTTAATTGTCTATCATTCATGTCAACACATCTTCTCCAAGTTATAGTTCTTGGATCAATATTTAATTTATTACCTTGATGTATATGATTATCTATCATAGCTGCTAATAAATTATTTGCGGCTCCTATAGCATGAAAATCTCCTGTAAAATGTAGATTTATATCTTCCATTGGTATAACTTGAGCATATCCTCCGCCAGCTGCTCCACCTTTTATTCCAAACACTGGTCCTAAAGATGGTTCTCTAAGAGTAACTATAGTATTTTTTCCTATTTTCTGTAATCCATCAGCTACACCAATTGTTGTTGTAGTTTTTCCTTCTCCTGCTGGAGTTGGATTTATTGCTGTAGTTAAAATTAACTTAGCTTTTTTATCTCTTTTATGTGTTTTTAATAAATTATAATCAATTTTTGCTTTGTATTTTCCATAAAGCTCTAAATCATCTTCACTTAACCCTAATTTTTTACCTATCTCTCTAATATGTAAAGGTTTTGATTCCTGGGCTATTTCTATATCCGATTTAAATGTCATATTATATATCCTCCAATATATTACAATTATTCTTTTATTATAAATTAATTTGCTAAAATAGTATATATAAAAAAATATTTTTCCGAATATTATTTTTATTTTTATATATTTAGTACGTTATGTATAAAACATTAATTATAAATCCATATAGTGATGTCTTTTTTAACACTCTATAGTTACTTTTTATTCTAAGTAATTAAAAAAGGCATAGAGTTTTCACCCTATACCTTTTAAAAATTATCTAACTGATACTAATTTGTCTTTTTCTTTTACTTTACCTTTTACTACAACTTCTACATCACTATAATTATCAGTATTAGTTACTATTATAGGTGTAACAGTTGGGTATCCAGCTTCTTTTATCTTTTCTATATCAAATTCTACTAAAAGATCTCCTGCCTTAACTTTATCACCTGGTTTAACATGAGCATTAAAATGTTCACCATTTAATTTAACTGTATCTATACCTATATGTATTAATACTTCAGCTCCATCATCCGAAGTTAAACCTACTGCATGTTTTGTATCAAATACAGTTGAAACTGTTCCATTTACTGGAGATACTGCTCTACCTACAGATGGTTGTATTGCAACACCTTTACCTAATATTCCTTCAGAGAATACTCCATCTCCTACTTCTGATAAATCTATTGCATTACCTTCTATTGGAGCTACTATTAAACAAGAATTTTCAGACTTAGCTTCTTCTTTAACTTCTTTCTTTTCTTCTACAGATATATTTTCATCTATATCTATTTTAGCACCACTTGCTATGAATTCTTCTAAATTAGCTTTTATAACTGTAACCTTTGGTCCATATATAACTTGTACACCATTACCTTTAATTATAACACCAGCAGCTCCACTTGATTTTAATAATGCTTCACTAACTTTTGATGAATCTTTAACAGTTATACGAAGTCTTGTTGCACAGCAGTCAACATCACTTAAGTTATCAGCTCCACCTAAACCTTTTAAAATAAGTGCTGATACTTGATCATTTTGATTTGCTCCACCTGCTTCATTTTTAGCATTAACATCTGCTCTAGTATATAATTTAACTTCTTCTGTATCATCTCTACCTGGAGTTTTAAAATCAAATTTCTTAATCAAGAATGAGAATAAGAAGTAATAAACTGCAAAGTATATTAATCCAACCCAAATTATATTTACCCAATGCGTTTTAGCATTTCCTTGCATAATTCCGAATAATGTTAAGTCTATTAATCCTCCAGAGAAAGTCATACCAACTCCAACATTTAACATGTGCATTAGCATATATGCAGCTCCGGCAAATACTGAATGTATAAAATATAATACTGGCGCAACAAATAAGAATGTAAATTCTATTGGTTCAGTTATTCCTGTTAACATTGCTGTTAATGCTGCTGATAATAATAATCCTCCAGCAACTTTACGTTTTTCAGGTTTAGCACATTTATACATTGCTAAAGCTGCCCCTGGTAAACCAAATATCATTAATGGGAATTTACCAGCCATAAATCTAGTAGCACTTACACTAAATTCAGTTATTCCTGGAGTTGCAAGTTCTGCAAAGAATATATTTTGAGCACCTTCTACAAGTTGCCCTCCAACCATAGCAGTTCCACCAACAGCTGTTTGCCAGAATGGTAGATAGAATACATGGTGAAGACCAAATGGTATTAATGCTCTTTCCATAAATCCATATAGCCAAGTTCCTGCATATCCTGAAGTTTGAACAAGATCACCTACTGAATATATAAATCCTTGTATTGGTTGCCATATATAAAACATCGCTATACCAACAAATAAATAAGTTATTGCAGATATAATTGGAACAAATCTAGTTCCACCAAAAAATGATAAAACTTGTGGTAATTCAATTTTATAGAAACGGTTATGTAGCGCTGCCACTCCAAGTCCAACTATCATACCTCCAAAAACACCCATTTGAAGAGATGTTATACCTAATACATCTGCTGTTGATCCAGAAAGCATTGATTCTGCACCACCATTAATATTTATCATAGCCCCTATAGATGCATGCATTATTAAGAATGCTATAGCTCCTGATAAAGCCGCAACATCTTTTTCTTTTTTAGCCATACCAATTGCAACACCCATTGCAAATAATAATGGTAAATTGGCAAATACTATATTTCCAGCATCATTTAATACAGATAAAAATGCATTCATTGGAGTTCCTGGTCCCATAAGTCCCATTAGTCCATAGGCATTTAGCATTGTTTCATTAGTGAATGATCCACCAATTCCTAAAAATAAACCTGCTACTGGTAAAATAGCAATCGGTAACATGAAGGATCTACCTACACGTTGTAAAACACCAAATATTTTGTCTTTCATTAACTTACTCCCTCTCCCTCTTTTTATTTTTATAAATGTATAATTTATATCTTTTTCTAAAAAAATACTATCACAGTATAAATATGTATGTCAACAATTTAACGCAAGCGTTTGCATTATTATTTTTTGTTTTATATTTATTTTTTTGTTCATAAAGTTTCCCCTTATAATAATATAAACACCTTATAAAAAGGTGTTTATATTATTTATATATTAATTTGATAATAGCTCCAATAAATCTTCTAATTCATCATAAGGCATTTTATTTAATGACATATTATTATATAATAATGTTCCAATTCCTTGAACTTTGATTTCAGAAGGATTGATTTGTACTATATCTAGTACTATTTTACCACTTGCATTTAATACGGATTTTTGTATCATATCTAAAGTATCTTGTAATATACCTAGTAATTTATAATCTTTAATTCCCGTCTTTGTATAATTTTCTCTTTTTAGTATTGGAACTTGAATACTTTGTGATATAACATACATATTAATTAATTTAATTTTAGAATAAGATAAGTTTCTTGATGTTATTATTAATCTATTACATTCATCTATATCTAAATCTTCCTTAAACATGATGTTTCCAAGTAAATAGCCATAATATTTTAATTTTCTTTCTTCATGCTCATTTCTTGCAGAAATTAATATACCTTCTGTTATTTCTTCTGATAAAGATTTTCCATCTTCAGTATTTATTAAGAAGGCATCTTTCCTAATATTATTATTCCCATTTAAATTTTCATATATTGTTTTTAGTGAATATTGTAAAACAGTTAGTATTTTTCTACTTTCTCTAAATGTATATATACTTTCATATACTTCACTTATAAAACCTTCATATAATTTTTCTATTTCACCACTGTAGTCTTTATCTTGAATCTTTTTTAATAAACTTCTTATATCTGTTACTATTTTATCATTTGAATCAGATAAATATTTAACTCCTAAATCCCCCATATCACTATCCCCTTTAATTATTATTTAACAAACTTCTAATTTAATTGTAGCAAAATATAGTAGTATAAAAATATTAAACTAAAAAATTAAAACTTCCTAAAAAATACAATTTTTTAGGAAGTCTCTTATTAAGCACCTTTAAAGAAAGTACATATTCTTACAATTTAAAACACCCCAATCGTTAGATTTTGATCCAACAATTGGGATGTACTACTATTTCTAGCCTATTTATTTTTATAATATTGTCTAATCAACTCATCTTTTCCCATATCAACTAATTGTTTACTCATTAATCCCCCTAAATATCCACCTTTTTTGCCATTTTCATATGAACTTTTATCTGAACCATTTATATTATTTTCTATACCTAATTCATTTGCAATTTCCATCTTCATTTGATTTAAAGCTTCTCTTGCGTTTGGATTTACAATTCTATTAGTCATAAAAACCTCCAATTATATTTTTATTTATTTTAGACATTTTATAAAACTATTATTTTGTTAATATTTACATGTATGTAAGTATTAAACTCTAGTAAATCCTATAAATAATATTATTTTGGAGGTGCTCTTATGAATTATTTACACCTAAGTGACGATGAGCTAATTGAAAATTTCGAAAGTGCCAGTCCTTGGTTTGTTGGTTTGTATATGGAGACATTTTTAAATAATTTAAGTTTTCTCTCTAACAGACAATCCAAAAACGAATTTACATATGATATACATAGATATGACCCTATTTTAATTGATGAAAGTATATTAGATATTTACAATCGAGTTGAATCATTATTAAAAATTATTAAAGGAAATAGAGTTCTTGATGCATTAAAAATGGTTTTAGAATATGATACAGATACAATTTATGATATTTATGCTCGTGAAGAGGCAATTTATTTATTATCTTTAATAAAAAACGGAAATATAATATTACCAGAATTAAATTAAGAAAAAATTAATGCTCCTAATAATTTTTAATTATTAAGAGCATTTTTATTAATTAAAATTCAATGATATGAAAAAATCTTCATACCAATCTGACCATTCATCCATAGGATAAACAGCTCCCCCATTACAACTTTTTAAAAGATTTGATGAATATTCTTCACCAATAGCAAAAAGTTCTCCTACTGTCATTTCATAACCCATATCTGTGGCAACCTTGCAAAATTCCTCCATTGGATCCTCTGCATTTCTTGTTTCAAGAAATTTTTCCTTCACTTTAGGATTATTTCTTGCTGCTTCTAGAATTTTTACTAGTTTCTCATTCATAGTAGCCACCCCACTTATTAAATATTAATATTATTATTTATATTCCTTTTTATTTAAATATAATTTTTATTTAAATAATTGTCAATTTTATTATTACATAAGTGGTGCAAATACCCTAAGTATTGCTTGCCATAAGGAATTTCTTCGTCCATCATTAATGTCTTTTTTAGAAAACTCCTTACTTTTTGAAATAGTTTCTAATGCATCTTGTTTAATATCACTTATACATTTACATTTATACATGTAAACTCCACATTCAAAATGTAAATATAAACTTCTATAATCCATATTTATTGTTCCAACAGTTGCAATTTCATCATCACATATAAATACCTTTGCATGTATAAATCCTGGTGTATATTCATATATTTTTACACCGGCTTCTATCAACTGTCTATAATAGGATCTTGTAAGTTTAAACACTGTCTTCTTATCAGGAATTCCTGGTGTTACTATTTTTACATCTACACCCTTTTTAGCTGCTAAACAAAGAGCTGTCATCATTTCATTATCTATTATTAAATAAGGAGTAAATATATAAACATAATTTTTAGCAGTATTAATTATATTTAAATAAACATTCTCTCCTACTACCTCTTCATCTAAAGGTGAATCTCCATATGGTTGTACATATCCATCACTTAAGGTTGTTTCCCATTGATGAACTTCTGGTTTATATATTGAAAAATCAGCATCTGTTTGTCTATTAGAGTTCCACATTTCTAAAAACATCATAGTTAAATTCCATACTCCTTCTCCCTTTAACATGACACCTGTATCTTTCCAATGACCAAATCTTTCTTTTACATTTATGTATTCATCTGCCAAGTTTATTCCACCTGTAAATCCTGTATGACCATCTATGACAGTAATTTTTCTATGATCTCTATTATTCATAGCCAATGATAATAATGGCTTAAAAGGATTAAATGCTATACATTGAATCCCCTTTTTCTCCAATTCTTTGTCATATCCATAAGGTAGGAGTGAAACACATCCCATGTCATCATACATTAGTCTAACATCTAGACCTTCTTTAGCTTTTTGTTCTAATATTTCTAAAATTCCATTCCACATTTGGCCTTCTTCTATAATAAAGTATTCCATAAAAATATACTTCTTAGCTTTTTTTAATTCTTTTATTAAGTCTACGTAATTATCTTCTCCTAAACTATAGTACTTCACTTCTGTATTTTTATGCATTGGATATCCTGATGCATTATTAATATAATTCATGTGACCATAAACAGTTTTATTTTTATTCTTAATTTCTTGTAAAATTTCTTCATCTTGCTTTAAATACTTACTCGTTTTTTGCTGTACTTTTTCTAAACGAAATCTCATATTTTTAGATGGCTTTTTATTTCCTAATATAAGATACAGTACTCCTCCTGCTATATTAAAAATTAATATAGGTATTATCCATGCTAATTTATATGCAGGATTATCGCTTTTATTTATAATCCAAAGTACTACTAAAGCACTTATTATAGTACCTAAAAGTGATACTAATGCAGAATAATGACTAAATTTTATTAGAAAAAATAAAAATACAACTAATTGAACAACTATCATTAACCCTACTATGACCATTCTACTAAATAAAAACCTTAATACTTTCATTAACTTCTCCCTTCAAAATTAAATATTTTTAATCTATATCATAAGTACTTTCTTTATAAATTTTTTATTATATTTATAAAACTCAAGAACTATTGCCCTTGAGTTTATTATGATTAAATTAAATTGTCGTCTTTAAGTAAATTATATAAAGTTGGATTAAAATTAAATTCATTCATTAATTTTTCTACTTGATTTAATGATTTTTCTTTTTTATCCTTAGATAAATTTGCTTTTGATGCTCTTATTAAAATATTTTTAGGCGAATGAGATATATCTATAAACTCTAATAATTGAGTTTTATATCCTGCACATTCTAGTAGATTTCCTCTCACTGAATCTGTCATAAGAGCTGCCACTCTTTCTTGAATTATTCCGTACTTAGTTAATATATCTAAGTTTTCAGCTTTCATTTGATGATTAAATTCATGTTGGCAACATGGTACTGAGAATATCATTTTTGCATTCCATTTAATTGCATTATATAAAGCATAATCTGTAGCTGTATCACAAGCATGTAATGTAATTACCATATCAACCTTATTGTTATATTTAAATCCATTTATATCTCCAAGTTCAAAATGTAAATTCTCAAATTTATATTTTTTAGCTATTTCATTACATTTTTTAATTACATCTTCTTTTAAATCAAGTCCTATCATTTTTACATTAATTTTTTTAATTTCTACAAAATAATAGTATAAAACAAATGTTAAATAGGATTTTCCACATCCAAAATCTAATATTGTAAGTTCTTCGTAATTATTTTTCTTTATCTCATCATCAATTATTTCTATAAATCTGTTAATTTGCTTATATTTATCATATTTTGAATTTACAACTTTACCTTCTTTAGTAAATACACCTAAATCTATAAGTGGTTGTATTAACATTCCTTCTTTAAGTATATAATTTTTTTCTTTATTATGTCCTTTATTAACTACTTTTTCATTATTACTTTTTTTCTTTCCTAAAAATACTTTTCCTTTTTTAGAAATTTTAACATTATATGTAGTTGACATAGACCATGAATCTAATTGTTTAAATTCTTCTTTCATAAATTCAAGAATTCTTTCATTTAATTCGCTTTTTTCAATATTTTCATGAAATACTTGTTTATCTGTAAACTTTTCAATTTGGTAATATTGTTTATTATTTTTTTCCTTTAGTTGAAAAGTTACTTTATTATATTTAAATTCTTTATTTTTTTTATTACTTATAACTGCTTTTATAACTTCATCATTACATATTTCATCAATTGCTTTAATTATTTCTTCCATTTATATCACCTATCATTTATTTTCTTATTTGTATTACTTATTATACCATTAAGTATTGTTATATAATAATTTTTTTTATATACCTAATTACTTTATAAAAAATACAAAGTTTAATTATACTTCAATATTTAATAAAGATAATTTTTAGTTTTGTTATATTTTTTAGCATTTTTGCCATTAATAAGATTATAAGTAGGAGGTATTTTATGAAAGAAATTTTTAATCCCAATTTGTATCACGGAAAACACAAAAGTAAAAACTTCTTTGAAGGATGGTATTATAAAATTGTTGATAAAAAAAATAATTATAAATTAGCTATAATTCCAGGTATTTCTTATGGTAATTCTCATGATGAACATCATTCATTTATTCAAATTTTTAATGGTAAAGACATTAAATTTGACTATTTATCTTATGATGTAGAAGATTTTAAATATAATAATAATAAATTCAGAATTTGTATAAATTCTAATATTTTCTCATTAGAAAATATTAATATATCCATAAATAATAAAGATATAAATATTAACGGTAATATGATATTTAAAAATATAGTAAAATGGCCTGATAGTATTATTAATCCTGGCAGTATGGGATTTTATAATTATTTAAGATTTATGGAATGTTATTCACAAGTATGTGTAATGAACGGATCAATAGTTGGTGAATTAAATATTAATGGTATCAATGTGGATTTTACCGGTGGTAAAGTTTATATCGAAAAAAATTGGGGTAGTAGTTTCCCAAAATCTTGGATATGGATACAAAGTAATTTTTTTAAAAATAGAAATGCATCTGTTACTTGTTCTGTTGCAACTATTCCATTTCCAATAAGAGATTTTACTGGTTTTCTAATAGGGGTAACCTTAGAAAACCAATTTTATAGTTTCACCACAATAAATCATAGTAAAATTAATATAAGTTCTTTAGGAGATGATGTAATTCTAACTGCAACAAAGAAAAATCTTAAATTAACTTTAAGAACATATTCTAATCCTGAGTATTTCTTAACTTTAAAGGCTCCTAATAACGGTTCTATGACAGCATCAGTTAAAGAAACTATAAGTGGAAAAGTATATATGCTTTTAGAAGACACATATTTAAATAAAGTAATTTTCGAAGATACTGGTTTTGGTGTAGGCATTGAATATGGAGGAGATTTCAAAAAATTTTTTAATTAAAAAATAGATAAGTTTGTTGTATCAAACTTATCTATTTTCTTGCTCTTCTTCACTTAATAAACTGATTAATTTTTCATTTAATAAATCTACATTAACTTGTGTAATATTTTCTATGGCTATTCTTTTTAATCCATTTAAACTAAGTTTTATCTTACTATGAAAATTACTTTCTTTTTCATTATCTTTTATTAAATTTAAAAATTCTTCTAAAGTATATATCTTAAATTTTTCTATATGTCTTTCTTTTGCCATTATCTCTAATAATGCAATTATAATATCCTGATAATCATCTTCTTTACCTAGGTTCAAATATTTAGATACATTGGGTAATATAAATTCAAATAGCATTCTCTTTGGTGGAATATCATTTAACCCCATACTTTTTCCAATATCGATTATTAACTCATCTGGTAATTCTAGAAGTCTCTTCATAATTACTTCATCATCAATCGGTTCTATATAGTATTCTCTACCTCTTAACTTTCTTATGGCTCTAATTGCATCATAGTATCCCAATTTAATATTTCTATGAGCTAAATCTTTTGTAAAAATAAATGTTCCTCCTAAATCCATTGATGGCTGAATTTCAACAACATTTATATTATCATCCACATATTTTAATTTTTTAGATGAATTTAACCTTATGGCTATAATCTTGTCATAATTTTTTTTAGCTAGTAAACTTACAGGACAATTATCATAAATACCACCATCCAAATATACCTTTCCATCTAATGGTTCCATTTTTAATCCAGGATATCTAGCACTAGCCATTATATAATCTTTTAATTTTCCATTTGGTATATCTTCTTTAAACATTTCTATAGGACTTATTGGTCCAAGCTCCACTGTCACAAGACCAAAATCAATATTACTTTTTCTTAACTTGTCCTCATCTATCAACTGATCCACTACTTTTCTCAAATTCTCTGTATCTATACCTCTATTAGATATAATCTTTTTTGCTTCACTTGAAAAATAGGTAATAGTTTTTATATTAAGATTTTTTTTCAATATATTTGCCATATGCCTATCTTCTATATTAAATAATTGTTTTGGACTTATATTACACCACATATCAAAACATTTTTCAAAGTCTCCTTGTGCAATCATAGCTGCATTAAATGCTCCTATTGAAGTTCCTACAATTCCATCAATTTCATATCCTTCTTCTAACAAGGCTTTTATAGCTCCTACATGAAATGCACCTCTTGCTCCTCCTCCCTCTAAAGCTACCCCTAACATGACATATCAACCTCCTCATTAAATACTACTTCTTCCTTAATTTATATTATAGCAACTTGTTAGATTTATAATCATTATAATTAAAAAAGAAGCTATTAATTAACCTAATAGCTTCTCTTAATATATAATTTTTTATTTATTTTTTAAATCAAATAATACCAATTTATTCTCTTTAAATGTTTCTTTTACATCAATAATTCTTTGATTTGATGATCCTCTTAATGTTAGGGTTATATTCTTCTTATCTTCTTCAAACTTTCCATCTACTAAAATATCTGCATATTTAAATATTTCTTTTTGAAGTTCATTAAAGTTTTCAACTGTATACCCTGTCCAAATATATATCTTCTTTTGAGGATATTTTTCTTTAAATGTTTGGCAAACTTGAAGAACACCTTCAATATTTTCATCACAAAGAGGCTCTCCTCCTAAAATAGATAAATCTCTTTTTACATTATGCTTATCAATATTATCAATAATGTAATTTAAATTTTCTTCAGTAAATTCTTCACCATCTGTAAAATTCCAAGTTTCTTTATTGAAACATCCTTTACAATGATGAGGACAACCTTGAGTCCAAAGAGACATAGTTATACCAAATCCATTTGCTATATCATTATCTTTTATTCTATTAATTCTCACTTTATTTGTACTCCTTTTTAGTACATGTAATTTAAAAATTCATATTATTTATTCTTTTTTTCATAAGGCATCATACAGCACATATCACCTTCTGGGCATGGACCAAATTGACATGAAGCACCTAAACTTTTTGCAAGTAGTGGACTTACTTTTTCTATTTCTTCAACCATTGTCCATGCTAATTTATTAATTTCTTCTTGTGCTCTTCTACAGCATCTATGATGACAGAAGTTTATTAAACTTCTTAAGTTCATTGTACATATTATTTTTGTTTCACAAGCATTAGGGAATATATATCTGGCATTTTCTATTGCTTTCTTTTCTAATGCTGAACATAATCTTTTATATGTTGATCTTAACGATTCTACAAATGTATCACAAGATTTATTTTCTTTTTTCCAAACTTCAAATTCTTCTTTATCTATTTTGCATTTTTTTAATTGAATATCTACTAATTTTCCATATTCTTTTTCATTATACACATAGTCATACATTAATTTATCAACTATTTCATCATATAATCTTTGGCTATCTTCCATATGTTTTTTATAACTTTGCTCTAATATAGGGTTATTTTTTATATCCTGAGGCATTACATATTCAAATTGAGTCTCTTTAACATATCTTTGAGATTGTTGGCTATATGATGCTATTCTATGTCTAACAAGTTGATGAGTTAAACTTCTAGATACACCTTCTATACCAAATGTAAAACTTGTATGTTCTAATACACTTCCATGGCCTATAGAAGTTATCATGTTCACAAATCTTTCTATGCTTTCATCTGTTTGTTTTTCCATTAAATCATCTATATTTGATGGTGAATAACAAAGTTTTCCTGCTGTAGCTATTACTAACTCTGGATTTAGAGTATGTGATATTAATTTTACTTTTAAATTTGTTTCCATATTATATTCTCTCCCTTTTTTCTGCAATTTCTATAGTTTGTTCTATTAATTCTATTACTGTCATTTGACCTACCCCGTTTGGTACAGGAGTTAAATTACATTGTTTTTCATTTACTAAAACATCGTAATCTTCTTTAGCCACATCTCCGCACATCTTTCCTAATTCATTAAAATTAATAGATACATCAATTATTGTTGTATTATTTTTAAAATCATCCGCTCTTAAGAAATTAGCTTTCCCTACTGCTGTTACAACTATATCTGATAAAACAATTTTTTCTTTTAAATTTTTAGTTTTACTATGGGCAATAGTTACTGTAGCATTTTCTTTTAAAAATAATTGAGCTAGAGGTTTTCCAACTATATTTGAACGATTTATTATAAGTACATCTTGTCCTTCAATTTCTATATTAAATTCTTTTAAAAGAGTTATTATTCCTCTAGGAGTACATGCCACATTACTCTCTAATCCCAATGATAATTTTCCCATATTTCCTATAGTAAAACCATCTACATCTTTTTCATCTTCTATAAGATTAGTTAGATAATCCTCATCTAAATGTTTTGGTATTGGTAATTGTAATAAAATTCCTGTAATATCTTCATCTTTATTTAAATTTAAAATAGTTTCTTCAACTACCTCTTGTTTAACATCTCCATCAAAGTGAATTATTTTTGAATCTATTCCAACTTCATCACATTTTTTTATTTTATTTGCTACATATTTCCCACTGGCAAAATCATCCCCAACTCTAATAATTACTAAAGAAGGTTTTTTACTTAGCTTATCTACTCTACTTTTTAATTCATCTACCTTTTTTGAAACTAATTTTCTTGCATCTAATAATGTCATTATTTTTCCTTCTTTCATGTTTATATATAATAGAAAAGGTGCTTATGCACCTTTTCATTTTAATAAATCAATACTATAAGTGTAGCACTCTTTCTCCTATTTCTTGAGTACGACCTTTACCCCACATATTTGATCCTATATATCCACAAGTTCTTCTCATAACTTGCATTTCTTCTTTATCTCTATTGCCACAATTTGGACAATACCACTCTAAATTATCATCAAGTTTTATTTCTCCAGTATAATCACATTTGAAACAAACATCTGGTTTAGTATTTATTTCAGCATATTGTATATTATGGTAGATATAGTTTATTATTTGCTCAACTGCTGGTAAGTTCTTACTCATATCTGGAACTTCAACATAACTTATACATCCACCTAAACTTATATCATGGAATTGACTCTCAAATTTTAATTTAGAGAAAGCATCTATTTCTTCAGATACATGAACATGATATGAGTTTGTATAATACATTCTATCTGTTACATTTTTTATTTCACCAAATTTTTGTTTATCTATTCTACAGAACCTTGAAGTTAAACTTTCTCCTGGAGTTCCATATAGTCCAAATCCAAGACCAGTTTCTTTCTTCCATTGACTACATTTAGCATTTAAGTGATTCATAACTTCAAGAGCAAATTTCTCCCCTTCTTCAGTAGTATGAGATACACCAAGCATTGCTTGAGTCATTTCATATACACCAACATATCCTAAAGAAAGAGTTGAATATCCATTTTCTAATAATGAGTCTATTTTTTCACCTTTTTTAAGTCTTGATATTCCACCATGTTGCCAGTGTATTGGAGATATATCAGAAGAAGTTCCTTTTAATAAGTTATGTCTAACCATTAAAGCTTCTCTACAAAGTTCTAATCTTTCATCTAATATCTTCCAGAATTTATTCATATCTTTTTCTGCTGTTAATGCAACTTGTACTAAGTTTAAAGATATAACTCCCTGATTAAACCTTCCATACCACTTATAATTTCCATTTTCATCTTTCCAGTTACTTAAATGAGATCTACAACCCATAGGAGGGAATGTCTCTCCATCATAATTTTTTCTCATCATTTTAGCACTTTGATAATCAGGAACTAATCTTTTTGTATTACATTTTGCTGCTAATTTTGTTATATAGTCATATTTTCCACCTTCTAAGCAGTTATGCTCATCAAGAAGGTAAACTAATTTAGGGAATTCTTCTCCTATCACTTGACCTTTATAGTTTTTCATCCCCTCTAGTCTTTGTACTATCATTTCTTCACAGATTAAAGCCATTTCTCTTTCATATTCATGACCTTCTTCTATTTCTAAATAAATCGTACAGAATGGTGATTGACCATTGCTTGTGTGAAGAGTTGATAACTGATATCTAATTGTTTGTATACCAGATTTTAGCTCTTCCATCATTCTTTCTTCTGCCAATTCCTTTGCCATTTCAAGAGAATATTTTTTACTATATTTACTTAAATATTTATCATATGACACTCTTAAAAATGGTGCTATATGTCTTATTGTTATTGTATTTCCACCGTATTGAGCACTTGCTATTTGCGCTATAATTTGAGTTACTATAGTACAAGCTGTACCAAAAGATTTTGGTGACTCAACTAATTTATTATTAATAACTGTTCCATTTGTTAACATATCTTCTAAATTAATTAACATACAGTTGTGTATTGGTTGCATTGCATAATCCATGTCATGATAATGAAGAACACCTTCATCATGCGCATGCACTATATGAGCAGGTATTAATTTTCTTCTAGCCATATCCTTAGATACTTCACCTGCCACTAAGTCTCTTTGAGTAGATGCTAATATACCATTTTTATTTGAATTTTCATTTAATACATCTTCATTACTTCTATCTAATAAACCTAAGATGCTATCGTCTGTTGTATTTATTGCTCTTTTAAATGATTGTACAGCTCTATATCCTTCATATGCTTTAGCTGTTAGTTTTTGTTTATAATCTATTAGTTTTGTGTATACCATTTCTTCTACTTTATAAACTGTAGCTTTAGTATCACGTTCCATACATATATTTTCTATTTCTTCAGCTATTTCTTTTGCTATTTCAGGTATATAGACTCCACTACCATATTTCATTGCTTTTAATATGGCATTTTCAATCTTATTTTTATCAAACTTTGCGACGTTTCCATCTCTTTTGATTATATTCAATTCTTTACTCATAAGCATCTCCTCCTAAAGTTAAAATCTTCTATATTTAATTTCTATAAATTAAGTTTAATTATTTTATGTAAAAACTATTGACTTTTTTAGAAGTTTATACCCCATTTCCGTCCTTGCAAAACACTACATGTAGTAATTACCTTGTATATTCTATACTACATATGGTACCTTAATCAAGTAATTTATTTATCTTTTTTTAAGTTTATTTTTGTCAATAGTATGTTTAATTTTTATCAATATGCTATAACCTAGCTATACAAATATATTGATTTTTTTACACATCTTTTTACATAATTTTACAAAATATATTATTTTTTATCTAATTATATTTCTAACTATAAATTTTCTTATTGCTAAAATTTTCATGTTAATTTTTGTATTTTTTATTAATACAAAAAAAGAAATATAAAATGTCAGATAACATTAATATATTTCTTTTAATTTATATTATTTAAAAACAATCTCAATTTTATTAACTTTAGGTTCTAATTTTATACATTCAACTTTTGCCTTTTCAAACATATACTTTGATGCTTTTGTTGAATCAGTATCTGCATACTTATCATCTATATAGTATACTTTCTTAATTCCTGACTGAATTATATTTCTTGCACAATCATGACAAGGAAATAAGTTAACATAAATGCTGCATCCTTCTAAAGACTTCCCTCTAGCATTTAAAATAGCATTTTGTTCTGCATGAACTACATATGGATATTTAGTTTCTAAAAATTCTCCTTCTCTTTCCCAAGGAAAATCTTCATCACTGCACCCATTTACAAAGCCATTATATCCAATTGATACTATTCTATTATCTTTGTCTACTATACAGGCTCCAACTTGTGTAGAAGGGTCCTTACTTCTCATACCTGATAATAAAGATATCCCCATAAAATAATCATCCCACGATATATAGTCTGTTCTTTTCATAGTTAACCTCCTTTACTTATCTATTAAATTAATTATATATTTACATTTTTTATAATATATCCTTTACTGCTTTTTTTCAAATATTTATTTTAATTTTTACATAAGTGTCAGAAAATATTATTAATTAATATTTGACTTTCCAAAAAGTAATTATTAGTTTTTCTTACTTAATTGATTTTATAATAACAATCATATACACTGAAATTAGAGTACTTTATTTTCTGATAAATAAATTATCTACATATTAAGGGGGAAGAAAAATTGAAAAAATTAGTTGTTAAGGACAAATCTCTATGTCAAGCTTGTTTAAGTTGTGAACTTGCTTGTTCAGAAGCCTTTTACAAAAAAGATGGTTTTTCTTGTATATCTATAGGAGTGAATAAAAAAGGTGCTTTAGATGTTAGCGCTTGTAATCAATGTGGTGTTTGTGCTAAAAAATGTCCAGAAGAAGCAATATCTAAAAATGCTAAAGGTGTTTACACTATTGACAAGAAAAAATGTACAGGATGTTTAACTTGCGTTGATGCATGTCCAAAAGGAATAATAGTAAAATCAGAAGAAAAGCCAGCTCCATCTAAGTGTATAGCTTGTGGAATTTGTGCTAAAGCATGTCCTCAAGAAATACTTGAAGTTGTGGAAGTTGCTGACTAATGAAAATCTTATTTTAAATATTAAGGATGTAACTAAAAATAGTTATATCCTTTTTTTGTTTAAATCAAATTTTTTCATTATTGTTTTTATTTTTAGAACTTGCCAATTTATTCGATTTATTGTTTATTCTTCTTACCATATTTTTAGTCTTTTTATAACATACTATTAATGAGAAGTATCTTAAGGAGGTATTTTATGACTAATAAAAATAATGATGCATATAGAAATACTCCTCAATTTGAAACTAATCAAGCACTTAATAAAGACATGACTCCTGATGTTCCTAAATTTAATTCTAACGCCATGGATAATCAAGGTTTTATGCCTCTAAATAATTGTTCTTGTGGTTGCCATTGTAACCATGATAAAGATCACAATGAACATTCTGATCATAAACACAAAGATTGTCATTGTAACCACAAATAATTAGATACTTTTTCCCTTCAATACTTTGCTTCAAAAGTTAACTACTGGAAGTCCCTGTTTATAATCTTAAACAGAGACTTCTTTCTTTATGATTATAAGTTTATTATATGTGATATACTCATTATTATGAGGTGATTGAATGGATAATAATATTGTTTATAAAGTTAGGGAGGAATTAATTAGTTTATCTGATGAAAAATATAGAGATTTTCATAAAAACTTATGTCCTGGTGTAGAAAATATCCTTGGTGTAAGACTTCCCATTCTTAGAAAAATATCAAAGAATTTAGCAAAAGATAATTATATAGATTATTTAAATAATAAAGATCTGAAGTATTATGAAGAAATAATGATTAAAGGACTTATAATAGGTTATATAAAAGTTGATAATGATACAAGGTTTAATTACATAAAAAATTTCATACCATATATAGATAACTGGGCTGTTTGTGATAGTTTTTGTAATAATTTAAAATTTACAAATAAAAATATGAATGAAGTTTGGAATTTTTTAATGCCTTATTTATCTTCTTCTAATGAGTTTGAATTACGATTTGTAATTGTAATGATTCTTAATTATTTTTTAACTGAAGAGTTTATTGATGATGTGTTAAATATTTTCAATAATATTCATCATGAAGGTTACTATGTAAAAATGGCTGTAGCATGGGCTATCTCATTTGCTTATATACATTTTCCCCAAAAAACTTTAGAGTTTCTAAAAAATAATAATTTAGATAAATTTACTTATAATAAATCGTTACAAAAAATTATAGAATCTAATCGTGTAAGTAAAGATGATAAAGATTTAATGAGAAGTATGAAAGTAAAATAACTTTATATATAAAAAGTGAGCTCAATATAAGCTCACTTTTTAATTTATCCATTATATACACTTCTTAATAATTCTATTTCTTTAGCATATCCGTCTAATTCATTTGGTGTTTCAAGTAAAAATGGTAAATGTTTAAGTTTAGGATGATTTATTATTTTAGTTATAGCTTCTAATCCAATATTACCTTCTCCTATTTTTGCATGTCTATCTTTGTGGCTTCCACATACATTTAAACTATCATTTAAGTGAATTGCTTTTAATCTATCTAATCCTATTATTCTATCAAACTCTTCTAATACGCCATCTAAATCATTCACTATATCATATCCTGCATCGAAAACATGACATGTATCAAGACATACACCCATCTTTTCTTTTAGTTCAACTTTATCTATTATAGCTCTTATTTCTTCAAAATTTCTTCCTACTTCAGTTCCTTTTCCTGCCATAGTTTCAAGTAGTACAGTTGTAGTATGCTCTGGTTTTAGAGCCTTATTTATCATATCCGCTATATAATCTATTCCAACTTCAACACCTTGCTTTACATGGCTTCCTGGATGGAAATTATATAAATTTCCTGGAACTGCTTCTAATCTCCTTAAATCATCTGCAAAAGTTTGTATTGCAAACTCTCTTTTACTTTCATCAGCAGCACAAGCATTTAAAGTATATGGTGCATGAGCTAATAATTTAGCAAATTTATTTTCTTTAGCAATTTCTAAGAAGGCTTGTATATCTTTATCATCTAAGTCCTTCGCTTTTCCACCTCTTGGATTACGAGTAAAAAACTGAAAAGTATTAGCATTTATACTTAAAGCTTCTTTACCCATATTTTCAAATCCTTTTGATACTGATAAATGACATCCTATATTTAACATTGTGATTCTCCTTTATTTTATGTCTATTTTTTCTATATTAAGTAGTTTTTCCTTTATATCAAGTCCACCACCATATCCTACAAGTTTTCCATTAGCTCCTATAACTCTGTGGCATGGAATTATTATGGATATGGGATTTCTATTATTAGCCATTCCAACTGCTCTACATGCTTTTTCATTTCCAATAGCAATTGCAATTTCTTTATAAGTTCTAGTTTGGCCATAAGGAATATCCAAAAGTGCCTTCCAGACTTTCTTTTGAAATTCACTTCCTTCAGCTTCTATTGGTATAGTAAATTCTCTTCTTGTTCCTTGAAAATATTCTTTTAATTGATTAAAACATTCTCTTATTAAAGGGGTTTCTTTTAAATGATCATTTATTTTAGATTTTGAGTAAAATACTTCTGTTATTGCGTTATTATTATCCCTTATTCCGATAATACCTAAATCTGTTTCATAAAAAAATAAATTGCTCATTTTATATAAGTAATAAGCTAAAATTTAGCTTATATCTCCTCTCATAAAACTTTAACATCATTTATATTATAAATATAATTTTCCCCTTTGTCATAATTATATTTTGAATTGATATATATTTAGTACCCATTTAACTTTAAGTTAAAACTCTACTAAATATATGTATAATTTTTATTATTACGATAAAATAAAATAATTTTATATTAGTTTTTTAGATTTATAGACAATATATTCCAAAAACTTTATAATAAATACATAAATACTTTATTCTTCTTAAAACATAGTAGAAGACTCATGCTCTATGTTTATAAATTTTTTCTTTAACTATAATAGTTTTATTCCATTTAGACATTAAAATATCTCTAGATGGTTTTCCTTTAATAATATTTTTATATTACTAAAGGACTAGCAATATAGCTTAATTTTCTTACTCTAAAATAGGCAGATTATAATTAGTTTATAATCTGCCTATTTTCTATATATTATTACACTTAATGATAAGTTATAGAACACTTATACAATATAAAAAACCTAGCTTAAATACTAGGCTTCTAATTGTATTTATATAAAATTATTCTGCATCATGTACATCTAATTTTATGTTTAATTCATCTAATTGATCATTATCAGCAACACCTGGTGCATTTGTCATTGGACATATTGCATTTTGATTTTTAGGGAATGCTATTACTTCTCTTATGTTATCAGCTCCTGTAAGTAGCATCATTAATCTATCAAATCCGAAAGCTAATCCAGCATGTGGTGGTACACCGTATTTAAATGCTTCTAATAAGTATCCAAATTTATCATTAGCTTCTTCATCACTTATTCCTATAGCATCGAACATTTTCTTTTGTATATCAGCATTAGATATTCTAACACTTCCTCCACCTAATTCATATCCATTTAATACTATATCATAAGCTTTAGCTCTTAGGTTAGTTTTATCTTCAGCAGTTAAACCTTCTACGTCTTCATCTAATGGAGATGTGAAAGGATGGTGCATTGCTATCATTCTTCCTGTTTCTTCATCTTTTTCGAATAGCGGGAATTCAGTTACCCATAATAAGTTGTATTTATTTTTATCCATTAAATCTAGTTTTCTAGCAACTTCTAATCTAAGTTGTCCTAATGCATCATAAACTACTGCATTTTTATCAGCTATGAATAATAATAAATCTCCTGCTGTTGCTTCCATTTTTGTTAATATAGCATTCATTTCTTCTTCTGAGAAGAATTTAGCTATTGGTGATTCTATACCTTCTTCAGTTACTTTTATCCAAGCAAGACCTTTAGCTTTGTAAAGTTTAGCATGCTCTTCTAATTTCTTCATTCCTTTTTTAGAGAAAGCTTCTGCTCCACCTTTAACGTTTATACCTCTTACACTACCTTTTTCATCTGAAGCAGCATTAGCAAATACTCCAAATCCACAATCTTTAACTATATCAGATATATTTACAAATTCTAATCCAAATCTAGTGTCTGGTTTATCTGAACCGAATCTATCCATAGCTTCTTTGTAAGTCATTCTTTGTATAGGTAATTGAATATCTACATCTAATACTTCTTTGAATATTTCTTGAAGCATTTTTTCCATTATTCCCATTACGTCCTCTTCATCAACAAATGACATTTCACAGTCTATTTGAGTGAATTCTGGTTGTCTATCAGCTCTTAAATCTTCATCTCTAAAGCATTTTACTATTTGGAAGTATCTATCCATACCACTTACCATTAATAATTGTTTAAATAATTGTGGTGATTGTGGTAATGCGTAGAATTTACCTGGGTTAACTCTACTTGGTACTAAGTAATCTCTAGCTCCTTCTGGAGATGGTTTTATTAAAAATGGAGTTTCTATCTCTACAAAGTTATTATCTGTTAAGTAATTTCTTACTATTCTAGCTACCTTACTTCTAAGTACTAAGTTTCTTTGCATAGATGGTTTTCTTAAATCTAAATATCTATATTTTAATCTTAAATCTTCAGAAACATTGTCATTATCTTTTATATATATTGGTGGAGTTTCTGATTTGCTTAATACTCTAAGCTCTGTTGCCTCTATTTCTATGTCTCCAGTTTCCATGTTAGGGTTTTTAGATTGTCTTTCTCTAACTATACCTTTTACTGCAACTACATATTCAGAACCAAGTTTTTCAGCTTTATTAAATGCTTCTTCACTTACATTAGTATCAAATATTATTTGGCTTATTCCTTTTATATCTCTTAAATCAACGAATACTAATCCACCTAAATTTCTTTTCTTTTGTACCCATCCATTTAAAACTACTTCTTCTCCCACATTGGCAATTCTTAAATCACCACAGTAGTGAGTTCTTTTTAATCCATTTAAACTTTCCATATTTCCTCCTTTGTCAATTACGCACTATAAGGTGAAAGAATAAAAATTCTGCCACCTTATTTTTATGTCAATTTTAATTATAATCTTTTCTTTAACTCATCTACTAATTCACTAATTTTTACAGTAGTTTGTTCTGATGTACTCATATTTTTAAGAGTAGCCGAATCCCCAGCTAATTCATCATCACCTATTACTATTGTATATTTAGCATTTATTTTATCTGAGTATTTAAATTGAGCTTTTAAGCTTTTTCCTAAGTGATCTATATCTGTGCTTATGTGATTATCTCTTAGAGATTTTATTAAACCAAAGCTTTTAGTTTTTGCTGCATCACCAATTGTAGCTATGTATATATCTGTAGATTTTGGATTTTCTATTTCTATATTATTATTTTCTAATGTTAATAATAATCTTTCTGCTCCAAGTCCAAATCCTATACCACTTATTCCTTTAGGTCCTCCTAGCTGTTCAACTAGACCATCATATCTTCCTCCACCACAAACTGTACTTTGTGAACCTATATCATTAGATATTATTTCAAAAGCAGTTTTTCTGTAGTAGTCAAGCCCTCTAACTATAGTTTTATCAACTACAAATTTTATATCCATTTCTCTTAAGTATTCTTGTAGTTTATTGAAGTGATCCTTACAATCATCACATAAATAATCTATCATAAATGGTATGTCATGTAAGTTTTCTTTACATGTAGGGTTTTTACAGTCTATAACCCTCATTGGATTTTTTTCTTTTCTTTCTAAACAAGTTCCACATAATACATCAGATTTTGCATCTAAGTATTCTTTTAATTTTTTATTGTATTCTTCTCTACAGTGAGGACATCCTACTGAATTTATATTTACTGATAAATCTTTTAATCCTAATTCACTAAAGAATTGAACTGCTAAAGATATAACCTCTGCATCTATAGATGGTTGGTCACTTCCTAAAGCTTCTATTCCAAATTGATGGAATTGTCTTTGTCTTCCTGCTTGTGGTCTTTCATATCTGAAACATGGTGTTATGTAGAATAATTTTGTTGGTTGTGTATCAGCATATAATTTACTTTCTATAAATGCTCTTATAGTTCCAGCAGTTCCTTCTGGTTTTAAACTTATTTGTCTATCACCTTTATCTGTAAAAGTATACATTTCTTTTTGTACTATATCTGTAGTATCTCCTACACTTCTTGTGAAAACTTCTGTATGCTCAAATATAGGAGTTCTCATTTCTTCATATCCGTATAATGCACATATTTCTCTGAATTTTTTTTCGACATACTGCCATTTATATACTTCTTTTGGTAATATATCTCTTGTTCCTCTTGGCGCTTTACTTAGCATTTTTCTCTACCTCCTCATACTTTCTTTTTATCATTTCGTCAACTCTGTTTATATATTGTTCAACATTTTTGACGTTTTCTACCCTTTCAATCCTATCTTCATCAGGATATACAAATTTAGTTATAGAACCTGCTCCTAATGCATAATTACTTTGTTTTTCTTCCATAATCTGCATATTATAAATACATTCATATCCTTCTTTAGCATAACCTATATTCTCAAGATTACCTAGCATATGTTTTTGTCTGTACATATAATAAGGATTTAATCCCATATCTTTTGCATATTCCTTAGCTAAACTAATCATTTTAACCATTTCTTCATACTGCGCAAGTTCATAGTCTTGTAAATTTTCTTTTAGCTTTGATGTTCTTTTTACTGCTAAGGTATGAACAGTTAGACTTTCTGGAGATAGTTCTTTTATTTTATCTAAAGTATTTCTAACCATATCTAGATTTTCATCTACTAGTCCTAGTATTATATCCATATTTATATTATCAAATCCTATTTCTCTAGCTAAATGGAAACAGTCTATAATATCTTGTACATTATGATTTCTTCCTATTTTCTTTAAGGTTTCATCATTCATACTTTGTGGGTTAATACTAATTCTGTCCACATTATTTCTTTTTAAAACTTCTAACATTTCTCTATTTATAGTATCTGGTCTACCAGCTTCTACTGTAAACTCTTTTATTTCACTTAAATCAAATCTTTCAAATAATCCTTTGATTAATGTGTCCATTTCTTCTGGAGTTAAAGTAGTTGGCGTTCCTCCACCTATATATAATGTTTCTATAGTTTTATTTTGTTCTCTCAATAACCTAGCTACACCTTCGACTTCTTCAAGTAATTTAGCTACATATGTAGGCTTTAAACCACCAAATTGCTTAAGAGAGTTAGCTGGGAATGAACAATAATAACATCTTGTAGGACAGAATGGAATACTAACGTATAAAGATACTTTATTTTCATCAATTGGGTAAATAAATTTTCTTTCTCTCTTTGCAATATCAAGAGCTAAATCAATTTTATCATCACTTATAAAATAATCATTTTTTAATTTTTCTTTTATTTGGTCATCACTAAAATTATTATCAAGTAATGAATGAACTATTTTTACAGGTCTTATTCCTGTAAGTATTCCCCATGGTGGAGTTATGTTAAATTTCTTTTCTAAAATTTTAAATATACTCCTTTTTATAGTTTCTTTTATAACCTTCTTATTCTCCCTTTCACATAGTCCTTCTAAGCTTCTATGTTCAACATGTTCATATATTACTCCATAATTTTCGCAATACATTGTTTTTGAAAAAACATTGTTATTATGGAAAAATACTGTATTTTCCACAACCATCATACAATCTCTTTCGTCAATAAATCTAAAGTCAGAAGTAAATAATTTTATCAATTCACTTACTTCATATTTAAAGTCATGACCTTTTAATACAACACCTATCATTTTTATAGCTCCTTCTGAAATCCTTGAAAGTGTTAATTATCTCATAAAAGGATTTGTCATTTTTTCTATTTTAATATTAGAATTAGGGCCGTGACCTGGATAAATAGCTATATCATCATCTTGATTCTTTAATCTTTTTAATGATTTTTCCATTTTCTTAAAGTCACCACCATAAAAGTCAGTTCTTCCTATACTTCCTGCAAATAAAGTATCTCCTGTAAGCATATGTTTATCAATTTTTATACACATGCTTCCTGGAGTATGACCTGGAGTATGGATAAACTTTAATTTCATGTCTCCAACTTTTAATGTGTCATTATCTTTCACATATATATCAGCATCAAGTTCCACAGTATTTGACGGAAGTGATGCACTTAAGTTTTTCTTTTTATCAAGTAGTATTTCCCTCTCATCTTGGTGAGCTACTACCTGAGCATTTGTAGCTTCCTTTAATTTTAATACATTTGTTATATGGTCACCATGACCATGAGTTAAAACAATATATTCAATACTTAAATTCTTTCTTTTAACAAAGTTCATTATATCAATAAAGTTTGCTCCAGGATCCACAACAATACATTTTTTAGTACTTTCGTCTCCAACTACATAAGTATTTTCACCCATGCGACTTTCAACAATTTTTTCTAATATCATAGTTTGCCCCCTCCTAGAATTCTTTTCTTGATTCTAATAATATTGTCACAGGACCATCATTAGTTAAATTAACCATCATATGAGCCCCAAATTTTCCTGTACCAACATTAATTCCTTGTTTTTTTATTTTTTCAACAAATTCTTCATATAAAGGATTCGCCACTTCTGGTCTTGCAGCATCAGAAAAACTTGGTCTTCTTCCTCTTCTAGCATCTCCATAAAGGGTAAATTGAGAAACAGCTAGTATTTCTCCTCCTACGTCTTTTAAAGATAAATTCATTTTTTCATCTTCATCTTCAAATATTCTTAAATTAGTTACTTTATCTACCATATAATCTACATCTTTAGATGTATCATCATGAGTTACTCCAAGTAATACCAATAAGCCATGATTAATTTGACCAATAACTTCTTCATCTACAGTAACCTTTGAAGATGAAACTTTTTGTACAACTGCTCTCATATTTTCCTCCTAATTTCTCACCCTGAAAACATCGTCAACTCCAGGTATAACTTTTAATTTTTTCATTAAATTTGTTAGCTCAGAAATGTCATTTACTTCTATTAATAAATTAATATGAGTTATCTCATCTTTTGATTTTCGTGCATTAACACCGTTTATGTTAAGTTTTTGCATTGCAATTGTATGAACAATATCATTTAACATGCTTTTTCTATCAGTTCCTACTATTCTAATTTCACCTTCGAACTTAGTTTTTTTCGGATTATCCCACTCAACATCTATTAGTCTCTGTTTGAAAACTTCATTATCCAATTTACAGTTTGGACAATCAGCTCTATGTATTGCAACACCTCTACCTTTTGTAACGTATCCTATTATTTCATCTCCAGGTAATGGGTTACAACATTTAGCAAACCTAACTAATATATTATCAAGACCTTTTACAATTACTCCAGAGCTATTTTTCTTTCTTTTTTCTTTATATTCTTTATCACTTATTTTAAATTGTGATAAATCTTCATTTTCAAGCTCTTTTTGTCTATTTTCTCTTTCTTTTTTCTTTTCTTCTTTAAGATAGAAATCTCTAACTTTTGGAACAACTTGGCTGGCTGTTATTCCACCGTATCCTATAGTTGCGATTAAATCTTCCAAGCTTGGTTGATTAAATTTCTTCGAAATTTGTTCCATAAATTTTTCGATTGAAGAATCTTTTAGAGGAATTCCATATCTTTTAAATTCTTTTTCTAATATTTCGTATCCTCGTTCAATATTTTCTTCTCTTCTTTCTTTTTTAAAGAACTGTCTTATTCTATTTCTTGCATTTGGAGTTTTTACTATTTTAAGCCAATCTCTACTTGGTCCAGATGAGTT
Organism: Clostridium sp.; assembly: GCA_022782605.1. Taxonomy (GTDB): domain Bacteria; phylum Bacillota; class Clostridia; order Peptostreptococcales; family Peptostreptococcaceae; genus Terrisporobacter. The sequence continues at coordinate 39,651 of JALFMW010000010.1, forward strand.
TGCAGAAGTTATAATTTCTACAATTTCTCCATTTTTCAATTTATAGTCAATAGGTACTAATCTACCATTAATTTTAGCACCTACACATTTATTTCCCACCTTGGAATGAACTCTATATGCAAAATCTATTGGTGTAGATTCTGCAGGAAGTTCTATTACATCTCCCTTCGGTGTAAATACATAAACTTGACTATTGAATACATCTTCTTTTAATGAATCTAAAAATTCTTGTGGGTCTTTAACATCTTTTTCCCACTCCATCATTTGTCTTAGCCATTTAAGTTTTTCTTCCATCTTTCCATCATTACTCATTGTACCTTCTTTATATTTCCAGTGAGCTGCTATACCATATTCAGCAATGTTATGCATTTCATGAGTTCTTATTTGAATCTCAACTGGCTCACCTTCTGGTCCAATTACAGTTGTGTGAAGAGATTGATACATATTAGCCTTTGGCATTGCTATATAATCTTTAAATCTACCTGGCATTGGTACCCATAAAGTATGTACCATTCCAAGTACTGCATAGCAATCTTTGATTGTATCTACAACTATTCTTACAGCTGTTAAATCAAAAATTTCTTCGAAAGTCTTATGTTTATTTTGCATCTTTTTATAAATACTATAAAAATGCTTAGGTCTTCCATAAACTTCGCAATCTATATTAACTTCATTAAATTTAGCTTGTAATAATTTTACTATTTTATTTATATACTCTTCTCTTTTGCTTCTCTTCATAGAAACTTTATCAACTAAATCATAATATCCATCTGGATCAATATATCTTAGTGCTAAATCTTCAAGTTCCCACTTAATTTTAGATATTCCCAATCTATTAGCAATTCCACCATAAATCTCCAAAGTTTCTTTTGCTTTATATTTTGCTTTTTCCTCAGGCATATATTTTAGAGTTCTCATATTATGTAATCTATCTGCTAATTTTATAAGAATTACTCTAATATCTTTTGCCATTGCTAGAAACATTTTTCTTAAATTTTCAGCTTGAGTTTCCTCTTTTGATTGATATTTAATTTGACCAAGCTTTGTTACTCCATCAACTAAATCTGCAATTTCTTTACTGAACATTTCTTTTATATCATCATAAGTATAATCCGTATCTTCTATAACATCATGTAAAAGACCTGCTGATATGGTTTCTATATCAAGTTGCATATCTACAAGAATATTTGCAACAGCTATTGGATGAATTATATAAGGTTCTCCTGACTTTCTAAGAACACCTTCATGAGCAGATTTGGCCAAATAGTAAGCTTTTTCTACAAGAGTAGTATCTGTATTAGGAGCATATTCTTTTATCTTATCTAGTATCTCCTGTAATTCCTTATCATGCATATAACCACCTATTCTCCAAAGTATAAATTTTATTATATATGAAAATAGTTGGTAAAAACCAACTATTATTATTGCCTAGTATTTTATAAGAGAATTAACATTGTATTTTGATAATTTTTCTCTTCCGTTTAAGTCTTCTAATTCTATTAAAAATTGCATTGAAACTACTTCTCCACCTAACTTTTCTATAAGTTTAGCTGCAGCTTCCATAGTCCCTCCTGTAGCTAGTAAGTCGTCTACTATAGCAACTCTTTGACCTGGTTTAATAGCATCTTTGTGCATTTGTAATATATTAGAACCATACTCTAAATCATATTCAAAACTTTCAACTTCCCATGGTAATTTACCTGGTTTTCTAACTGGTACAAAACCTATACCCATACCATAAGCAACTGGTGTTCCCATTAAGAACCCTCTAGCTTCTGGTCCTACTATTATATCTACATTTTTATCTTTTAAATCTGCTATAAATTCATCTATTGCAAATTTAAGTGCTTTACCATCTTGTAATAATGTTGTTATGTCCTTAAAGTCTATACCTTCTTTTGGGAAATCTTTAATTTCTCTTACTGTTTGTTTTAAATCCATTTAAAACTCCTCCTAATAGCTTTTTACATATTCTTGTTTTAACGCTTTTAAATTATTAAGTATTAAACTTTCATCTAAATTAAGTTTTTTATCTGGCTTTTGTAATAGGCATATAGTTACAGTATTATCTTCATAATTCATTTCAAAATTTAATAAATTTAACTCTTTAAAAACTTTAAGTATAATAAATGTTTTTAGAGGTAATATTTTAAATACTCTTTTTATTTCATCTAAGTTTAGATGTAATTCTTTACTCATAAGCATTTGCTTATAGATATTAATAAATTCTTCTCTACTTGGAACTATATTATCTATTATATTTTTTAAATAAATTTTATCTTCTTCACCATAATACTTAATAATATTATCGCTATTTAAAATGTTCTTATTCAGATACGAATATTCTTCTTTATTATACAAATAATCATAGAGAATAACTCTATTATATCTTTTTAAGTCTATTTTATCAATATTAGGTGAAAATATAAGTTGTACTTTATTATTTTTTTCATTAATATAATTGAAATTTATTTCATATTCAACATCAGTTAGAGATATATCCGATAGTGCTCTATAAAAACCATTTAAAGTATTTGTTATAACTAATGTATCTTCTTCTATATAGTCAAAAATATTTATATTTTTATCCCCATCTATATCAATTACTAAATCTTCTTCATTTGTATTTACAGAGTATAAGCTATCTTTATTTTCTGGGCTTATTTTTTCAAATAATTTCATTGATAAATTATTAGTAACAGCTGATTTTGGATGTGATAGTCTTATATCTTTTAATAAAAATTGTACTTTTCTTTCATTATTATAATTATTTTCATCAACTTGGAATAAAATATCTACTTTATCTCCAAGTTGAAAATTATCAGCCAAGTATGCCATATTAAACCCTACACATTCATAAGATTTTTTATTTTCTACAATAATTTTAAGATGTTGTTTATTTTTACCCATCTTAAATATATTTGTTAAGAGTAAATCTCTCATTATAAATCTTGGTGATGGATTGCTAAGTCCAAAAGGTTCTAATTTATGTAAATTATCAACTAAGTCTAATGTTGCACTATCTTCCTTTAATTCATATTCTACTTTAATATTCTCAATTAAATCCTCTTTACTTAAGTTATAATCTGCAATTTCATTAATTCTCACTCTAAGCTCATCAATATTTTTTGCATCTAAAGCTAAACCTGCTGCCTGTTCATGACCTCCAAATTTATTCATTAAATCTTTACAACTGACTAATGCATCAAATATGCTAAAACCTTTAATCGATCTAGCTGAGCCTGTTGCTTCACCATCTTCTATCGTAAGTAAAATAGTCGGCTTATAGTATTTTTCTGTAAGTTTTGATGCAACTATACCAATTATTCCATGTTGCCAACCTTCTTTGGCAATAACTAGTACTTTATCATCTTTAAATCTTTCATCACTTGATAGAATTTCCTCTGCCTCTTTGTACATTTTACTTTCTATCATTTGCCTTTCAATATTTTTTCCTTCTAAAATATTGGCTATTTCTTTGGCTTCATCCTCATTATCTGTTGTAAATAGTTGTACTCCCAGATATGAATATCCAAGCCTTCCCGATGCATTTATTCTAGGTCCTATAGAGAATCCTATATGAGATGAACCTATTTTATTTGTTTCAATTCCACAAACTTTAATTAATTCTCTTAGTCCTAAATTTTTGCCCTCTTTCATAAGTTTTAAACCATTTTTTACAATTATTCTATTTTCATCTATAAGAGGTACTATATCGCATATAGTTGCAAGAGTTACTATTTCTAAATAATCAAACATTGATGTTTTAAACTCTTCTTCATCAGTTAATGCTTGTATCATTTTAAATGCCACTCCACATCCACATAACATATCAAATGGATAATTACAATCTTCCTGCTTTGGATTAACTATGGCATAGGCATCTGGAATTTCACTTTGACATTCATGATGATCTGTTATTATGACATCTATACCTAACTCATTTGCTAATTCAACTTCTTTTACTGAAGTTATACCACAGTCAACTGTTATAATAAGGTCACATCCATCATCATGTATTTTTTTTATGGCATCTTCATTTATTCCATATCCCTCTTCCAATCTATTAGGTATATAATATTTAACTGGAAAGCCTATAGATTTAAAATATAGGTATAAGATTGATGTTGATGAAACTCCATCTACATCATAATCGCCATATATATATATTCGTTCTTTATTTTCTATGGCTTTTTTTATTCTCTCAGTAGACTTTTTCATATCTTTCATTAAGAAAGGATCTCTTAAATATTCTAAGGAAGGATTCATAAATATTTCAGCATCTTTTTCATTTTCTATCCCTCTGTTATTTAGTATTTGACTAATTTCCGGGGAAATATTTATTTTTTTACTTAAATTTGTCTCTTTAACTTCTCCTTTGTACTTTAATGTCCATTTTTTATTATATATCAAAAGTTCTCACCTCATGTCCTCTTTATCATTACATTTAAATATTATAATATTATTAACTTATATGCTATAATCTAGTACCAAAAAAGTTTCATAATAATAAAAAAAGAGCAATTTCTGCCCTAAACCTCTATTTTTTAACATTTTGGTCTAAATACATATTATATTGCTCTTTTTTATTTAAAATAATTTTATTCCTTTACTTATGTTTTCTTCCTGTTTCGACATAATGTAAGGCTGATGTTTTTAAACTTTCTTTTTCTTCATCTGTAAGTTCTCTTACAACCTTTGCTGGTGAACCTAGTAATAAAACTCCTGGTGGGAATTTTTTCCCTGTTACTAGACTACCTGCTCCTATCATTGTAAACTCACCTATTTCCGCATTATCTAGAATTGTTGAACCCATTCCAATTAAGCTGTAATCTCCTATTTTACATCCATGTATTATTGCTCCATGTCCAACAGTTACATTTTTTCCTATAATAGTTTGAGTTTTTTGTCCTGCGTGTACTATAGTTCCATCTTGCACATTTGAATTTTCTCCAACTATTATTTGACCATCATCACCTCTTAGAACAGATTGATACCAAATACTTGCATTTTTTTCAACAATTACATTACCTATTACATCTGCACTTTCTGCAACAAAAGCTGATTCATCAATATCAGGCATGATACCTTGGAATCCTTTAATCATTTCTATTCTCCTTCCAACATTAATTTGGCTTGAATCATTATAGAGCATTCAGTTCTTTTCTTTTGCATTTCACAACCAAGCTCGTATGGCTTTCTTATATCATTATTAAAGTTGATTGCATTAGCATGACATCCACCTGAGCAGTAGAATTTATTCCAACAAGTTTTACAATCTTCTTTAGAGTAAACATGGGCATCTCTAAACATATCGCTTATTTCTTGTGGTATAACTACCTCTTCATCCATTATATTAGCTAATTTAAAATCATCATTTCCAACAAATTGGTGACATGGGTATATATCTCCATTAGGAGTTACTGCTAGGTATTCATTACCTGCTCCACATCCAGTTATTCTTTTTATTACACATGGTCCTTGATTTAAATCAACAACAAAGTGGAAGAATGTAAAGTTTTCACCTTCTAGTTTTCTCTTAGCATATTTTTTTGCTAGTTTTTCATATTCAGCAAATACTTTTTCCATATCTTCTTTTCTTAAAGCATATGGATTACTTTCATCTCCAACAACTGGTTCAACTGAAGTTGAAGCAAATCCTTCATCTGCAAAATGTAGTACATCTTCACCAAAATCTAAATTATCTCTTGTAAATGTTCCTCTAATGTAATAATATTTATCTTTATCTCTTTTTTCTACTAATTTCTTAAACTTAGGCATGATAACATCATAACTACCTTTATCATTTACAGTAGGTCTCATATTATCATTAACTTCTTTTCTACCATCTAAACTTAATACAACATTGTGCATATGTTCATTTATATAATCAATTTTATCATCATCTAATAAAACTCCATTTGTAGTCATTGTAAATCTGATATTCTTATTATGTTCTTTTTCAACTTTTCTACCATATTCAACCAATTCTTTAACCACATCAAAGTTCATTAGTGGCTCTCCACCAAAAAAGTCTATCTCTAAGTTTCTTCTGTTTCCTGAATTTGCTATAAGGTAATCTATTGCTTTTTTACCTACTTCAACACTCATCATTTCTTTTTCTCCACCAAAGTCTCCTTGTGAAGCAAAGCAATATTTACACTTTAAGTTACAATCATGTGAAACATGTAAACATAGAGCCTTTACTACTTTTTTTCTATTTACGAAGCTTGGGTGATCTTGATATGTATCTTCTGTGAATAAAAGACCTTCTTCTTTTAACGTTTTTATTTCTTCATAAGCTTCTTCTATTTGTTCTTTAGTATATTCCTTGCTTAAAGCATCTACTATTTCTTCCATAGATTTTTCTTCAAATAAATCTACAAGGTCATATGCAACATCATCTAAAACATGAACTCCTCCCCCGTTCACATCTAAAACAATATTATATCCATCCATGGAAAATTTATGTATCATACTCATAGTTTGTCCTCCTAAAAATTTGTCTATCTTATTATATACCCATTATTAAATATATGTAAATTTTTTCTACAAAAACAATTTTTTCATAAATAAAGTGAGGGTATTAATAGATAATACCCTCACTTAAAAATAATTTTTTAAATTATCTTTCGCATTCTTGGTTTGCAACTGTACAAGAAGTTTTGCAAGCAGATTGACAAGAAGTTTGACATTCTCCACATCCACCTTTAGCTGCACTTTCTTTTAAAGTAGCACTAGATAAAGTTTTTATATGTTTTTTAGCCATTCGAACTACCTCCTATTTCTGATTAACTACTAATAATTATATCACAATTTTTCATAATATGGAAATTATTTAAAATTAACTCCTAATACTCCTCCAATTCCTCCTGCCACAGAAACAAGTACAGCTTTATAAAGTATGGTAATATCAAAAATATAGTTTTCTTCAGCTAAATAAAACATAACTATAAGCAACAATATGTATGTAATTCCAACTACAAAACCATATATAAGTCCCTTTTCTTGTATATGTTTACATGCATAAAACCCTCCAAAAGCAGAAGATATGATAGTTATAAATGATGTAACCAAGGAAATTGAATCTGCTGATATGCTTGTATAAGTTAATAATAGATTATAAATTAATAAAACTATTAATGTTAGTATATATGCATATCCTAAACCTTTTAATATGTGTATGGTTTTTGTCATAAAAAAACCTCCCTTCGAAATATATATATTCCTTAGGGAGATTTTAAATTACAAATTATTTATTTTCTTTTTTCTCTTCAACAGAAGCTATAGCCCATTTTTTGAATGGCATTTTAGTTCTATTTGGTCCTACTTCTAGAACAACAAATTCTTCTTCAACTTTAGCTACTGTTGCTAACATTCCACCTATAGTAGTAACCATTTGTCCTACCTCTAGGCTTGATCTTAATTCCTCTAATTGTTTTTCTTTTTTTCTTTGAGGTCTTATAAATAAGAAATAGAAAATTGCAAATAGTGCAACCATATAAACAATAGATATTATCATGTTTGTATTCATAGTTTTCACTCCTTCATATGTTTATTACTTATTTAATAAAAGTATAATAAACATTATAACTCATATTTCTTATAATTTATACCCATATTTTGTGAAAAACTCATCTTTGAAATCTAGTAATCTATCTTCCATTATAGCTTGTCTTACATCTTCCATTAACTTAAGTAAGAATCTTAAGTTATGAGTAGTTATAAGTCTTGCTGCTAATATTTCATTTGCTTTAACTAAGTGTCTTATATAAGCTTTTGTGTAGTTTTTACAGCAGTAACAATCACATTCTGGATCAAGTGGAGTAAAGTCTCTTGCATATTTAGCATTTCTAACTACAACTTTACCTTGACTAGTCATTGCTGTACCATTTCTAGCTATACGAGTAGGAAGTACACAGTCAAACATGTCTATTCCTCTTATTACACCTTCTAATAAGTCATCTGGTGAACCAACACCCATTAAGTATCTTGGTTTATCTTCTGGCATTAAAGGTACTGTGTAATCAAGTACTTCATACATTAATTCTTTAGGCTCACCAACACTAAGTCCACCTACTGCATATCCTGGTAAGTCTAATTCTAATATTTCTTTAGCTGATTGCTCTCTTAAATCTTTATACATACCACCTTGGATTATTCCAAATAACGCTTGGTTTTCTGTATTTTTATGAGCTTCTTTACATCTTTTTAACCATCTAGTTGTTCTTTCTAAAGAATTTTTAACATATTCTCTATCAGCTGGATATGGAGCACATTCATCAAATGCCATCATTATATCTGAACCTAAAGCATTTTGAATTTCCATAGCTTTTTCTGGAGATATAAAGTGTTTAGATCCATCTATATGAGATCTGAAGTGAACACCTTCTTCAGTTATTTTTCTAAGTGGTCCTAGTGAGAAAACTTGGAATCCACCACTATCTGTTAGTATTGGTCTGTCCCAGTTCATAAATTTATGAAGTCCACCTGCTTCTTTTACTAAATCATGACCTGGTCTCATATATAAGTGATATGTGTTACTTAATATTATTTGAGACCCTATCTCTTTTAATTCTTCTGGTGTCATTGCTTTAACTGTTGCTTGAGTACCAACAGGCATAAATATTGGTGTTTCTATAACTCCATGAGGAGTATGTAATCTACCAAGTCTTGCACCACTTTGTTTACAAGTTTTTATAAGTTCATATCTTATTGCACTCATGTTTGTTCTCCTTATTCTGTCTATTTATAGTTTAAAATATTAAACTATTAATAATTAATTATATTATTTCATCTTTATCTTCTTCAATCTTTGAAGACTTTAAATTATATATCCTACTAAGACTTATTTCTCTTTCTTGAGGAGACATTAAATACTTTCTAATAGTAAATATTACTCCTATAGCAAGTATTCCTAATAATAAATCTCCCATACCTGAACTTTTAGGAAGTAAAATCAGTTTTCTAGCTATAGCATAAAGTAGTACTTCTAAAAGCACTCCTGGTATATGTAAAGATAACATAACTACCAATTCTACACCTATAACTAATAACAATGCTTCTGCTAAAAAGCCATTTAATTGTGTATATTCAACTGGATTTGCAAAATCCACAATGTAAGCTTGATATACACTTCTTATTAGATCCATCATTCCTAATAATACAAGTATCAAAAGAATTATTGATAAAGCTGTTTCAAATCTTTTAGATATTTTTAGTAATCTTTTATCATTTTTTTTTATCATAAATTCTCACCTTATATTTATTTTATGAACATTGCATCTCCAAAACTGAAAAATCTATATTTGTTTTCTACAGCACATTTATATGCATTAAGTACATTCTCTTTTCCTGCAAGAGCACTTACAAGCATTATTAATGTCGACTCTGGTAAATGGAAGTTAGTTATAAGATTATCTACAACTTTGAATTTATATCCAGGGTAGATAAATATTTTAGTCCATCCTGAAGCTTCTTTCATTCTTCCATTTTCATCAGCTACAGACTCTATAGTTCTAGTACTTGTTGTACCTACTGTTATTACTCTGTGGCCATTTTCTTTTGCTCTATTAATTTTATCTGCTGCCTCTTGAGTTACCATATAATACTCAGAGTGCATATCATGTTCTAAAACATCATCAACTTTTACTGGTCTAAATGTTCCAAGACCTACATGTAGAGTAACAAATGCTAAATCTACACCTTTATCTTTAATTTTTTCTAATAATTCATCAGTAAAATGTAAACCAGCTGTAGGTGCTGCTGCTGAACCATTATGTTTAGAATATACAGTTTGATATCTTTCTCTTTCTTCCAATCTTTCTGTTATATATGGAGGTAATGGCATATTCCCTAATTCATCTAAAACTTCTTCAAATATACCTTCATATTCAAACTTTACTATTCTAGCTCCATCGTCTCCCATTCCTACAACTTCTGCTATAAGCTTTCCTTCTCCAAAAGAGAATCTTGTACCTATTTTGGCTCTTTTACCTGGTTTTACTAAAGTTTCCCAAGTATCATCTTCATTTCTTTTTAATAATAAAAACTCTATCTTACCACCAGTTCCTTCTTTAGATCCGATAAGTCTTGCTGGAATAACTCTTGTATTATTTAATACAAGACAGTCTCCTGGATTTAAATAATCTATTATGTCTTTAAAAATCTTATGACTTATTTCACCAGTTTCTTTATCTAATACCATTAGTTTAGAACTTGATCTATCTAATATTGGTACTTGAGCAATTAATTCTTCCGGTAAGTCAAAATAAAAATCGCTTGTTTTCAATGTTAAACCTTCTTTCAAAATATATTACCTTAAACATACAATTAACATAATAACAAAAATTCTACTTTTTTTCTACTATAAAGAATGCTTATAACAACACCTTTACTACTTATAATATTATTATTCTATTTTGTTGGATAATTTATATTCAAATGTTTATAAGCATTCGGCATAGCTATTCTTCCCCTTGGACTTCTATTAATAAATCCAAGCTGAAGTAAATATGGCTCATAAACATCTTCTATTGTATTTCTATCTTCTCCTATAGATGCTGCTAGTGTATCAAGTCCAACAGGACCACCTTTAAATTTATTAATTATTGTTAATAATAATTTTTCATCTACATAATCCAATCCTAAACTATCTACACCTATCATTTCTAAAGCTTTATCTGCAACTTCTGAAGTTATATTTCCATTAGCTCTAACTTGTGCATAATCTCTAACTCTTTTTAGAAGTCTGTTTGCTATTCTTGGTGTTCCTCTAGAACGTTTAGCAATTTCCATAGCTCCTCTATGTTCTATTTCAGCACCTAATATATTGGCTGATCTTATTACTATATTTGTAAGTTCATCAACTGTATAGTAATCAAGTTTACAAATAACTCCAAATCTATCTCTTAATGGATTTGTAAGCATACCTGCTCTAGTTGTCGCTCCTATTAAAGTGAATTTTGGTAAATCAAGTCTGATACTTCTTGCAGAAGGTCCTTTACCTATTACTATATCTATACAGTAATCTTCCATTGCAGGATATAAAACTTCTTCTACACTTCTATTTATTCTGTGAATTTCGTCTATAAATAACACATCATTTTCATTTAGATTAGTTAATATTGCAGCTAAATCTCCTGCTCTTTCTATAGCTGGACCTGATGTTATTCTTAAATTAACACCCATTTCGCTGGCAATAATACCTGCTAATGTTGTTTTCCCAAGACCTGGAGGTCCATATAAAAGAACATGATCTAGTGGTTCATTTCTACTTTTAGCTGCTTCAATAAATATTGATAATTGCTCTTTTGCTTTTTCTTGACCTAAATAATCTGCTAAAAACTTAGGTCTTAAATTATTTTCTATATCAACGTCTTCATTTTGCATATTAGATGTAATTATTCTATCTTCATCTTCAAATCCGTACAATTAACTTCCCCCTTATCTTATTATCTTAATGATTTACTCATTAAATAGCTTAATGATTTTTTAATAATATCTTCTGTATTTAATCCGTCTTTTTTACATTTTTGTACTGCATCTTTTGATTCTTGTAGTGAATATCCTAATGCTACTAAAGCATCAACAGCTTCGTCTTGTGACACTACTGCTGGCTGACTAGTTAATAATGTAGCTTCAAATTCAACATTATTTTTGTCTATTTTATCCTTAAGTTCTAGAACTATTCTTTCTGCTGTTTTCTTACCAACACCTGGAGCTTTTGATAATTTACCTATATCTTCACTTAAAATATATGCTCCTATTTGCTTTGGCGAAGCAAATGATAATATTCCAAGCCCAACTTTAGGACCTATTTTTGATATAGATGTTAGTAATTCAAACATCCTTAATTCCTCTTTATCATAAAATCCACAAAGACTCATGTCATCTTCTTTTACTATTAACTTTGTATAGATTTTACATTCACATCCCAATTGTAACTTCATTATAGTATTTGCTGATGCATTAATTTTATATCCAATTCCATTATTATCAATTACAACATGATCTAAACTAATTTCTTCTATGATTCCTTTTATGTAACTATACATAACTTTCTCCTTCTATTTCATACCTATATTTTTTAAGGTTTTTTCTAATTTATTTGCATGGGCATGACATATGGCTATAGCTAAAGCATCAGCAACATCATCTGGTTTTGGTATTTCTTTTAAATTCAAGATAATCTCAACCATTTGTTGAACTTGTAATTTTTTTGCCCTACCATATCCAACTACACCTTGCTTAACTTGAAGAGGGGTATATTCATAAATTGGTTTGTCGTTATGCGAACATGCCAACAAAATTACTCCTCTCGCTTGTGCCACTGTAATAGCTGTTTTAACATTTTTATTAAAGAACAATTCTTCAATTCCAACTTCATCTATATTATAATTTTTTATTAGAATGTCTATACCTTTATATATTTTCTCTAATCGTTTTGTCGTACTTATGCTTGCTGGGGTAAATATTGCACCGTAGTCTATAACCTTAAATTTATTATTTTTATATTCAATTATTCCATATCCTACTATTGCTATCCCTGGATCTATTCCTAGTATTATCATGAAATCAAATCACTCCCCTACAAAGTTTTTACACAAAACTTATGTTCTTTAATATTATACCATATGATTATATAATTAGAGTAAAATAGAGTCTCATAAAAGCTTCATACTTATTTTAAACAATAAAATATCCCTACAGAATTTTTCCCATAGGGTTATTTTATATTTATATGTAAAATATCAAGGTCTAACTTTCGAAATTTTCTAGTCTAGAATATGCTTCATCTTCTGTATCTAATAATATTCCTGTTGAAACTTCTTTTTGTACTGATTTAGGAAGAGAATCTACTTGTATATCTGTTTTTTCTAACTCTTTTTTTGTTCCTACTTTATCGTATTTATATACATAAATATATCCATCTTTTTCTTCTATACAGTATTTATTTGCTTTTGAAGGTTCCTTTTCTTTGGAATTAGATAATATAATTTCATATTGATTCATACTTTCAATTTCTTTGTTTGGATATTTAGATTTAAAGTATGCAACTATTTCATCTTTACTTTTATTCAATAAATCCTTTGGTATAGTTCCAATCATCTTAGGACTTTCATATGTTCCTTTACTTGTTATTTGTCCTTGAACCCAAATTTCACAATCTTCATTTAAGTTAAATACTTCTTTAGATTCTCTACTTGCTTGAAGAGCTTGTCTAGCTTGTTGTGTTTCTTTAACTTGAATTCCAATACCAACTCCACATGCTAAAACAATTGCCCCTAGTAATACTAGTGTTGGTATCTTCCAAGAAAACTCTCTCTTCTTTTCGAACATAAAATAACCTCCTTACTTATGTTATTTCTATATGATTTTTCATTTCACTTAGGAAAAAAATAGTAACTTTTATTACTGTATTTTTGTCTCATTTACTTAGTTTTATACATATTATAGAGTAATATTTTATTTTCAATACTTGGAGGTGTTTTACTTGGACGATAACAATAATAATTTACTTGATAGACTTGATTTTTTAGAGTTTAAACAAAATCTTATCTTTTTAAAACCTCCCCAACATAGCGCTCAGATTTTCTATGAACTTAGCTTGGAAGACTTTTTAAATATTAGAGATTTTACTAATGAATATAAAATAAAAATAGAAAACAATGATATTACTTCATTGTCTGATTTCGAAAAAAAACTAATCAACATCTGGCAACCGGCTAAGTCTTATCCTTTATCAGCAACATTGATAGCAAAAATTTTATTTGGGAAAAATTTGTATAATAAATTAATATCATAAAGATTAATTATAACTTTATAAATTTTTTTTAAGCCATCTCTTAAGCCCAAGTGTTGGCTTATATTTTTATATAAAAATATATAACTTAAATTTTTTAATTTATTTACATAATAATTTAATCAAGTTTTGTCCATACTAATTATTGATTAATTAAATAAGGAGGTTGATAATTATGCCAGCAATAAATTGTAATATTAATAATTGTGCTCATAATACAAATGGTACTTGTTATGCAAATAAAATATCTGTAAATGGTAAAAAAGCAAGAACTAGTAATAATACTTGTTGTAGTTCATTTGTAAATGAATCTGGATACTCTAATTTAACTAATAGTACTTTAGATAGTAATCCTTGTAACTCACTAAATTGTACTGTAAAAACTTGTGTTAATAATGCAGGTAATATATGTGCTTTAAGAGATGTTTCTATCACATCTCATGCAGATAATGCTAATTTATTATCAGAAACATACTGTGGAAGCTTTAGATGTAAATAATTAAAAAACCTTACATAAAATTTTTATACTAAAAAAGATTGGAACTAAGTTCCAATCTTTTTTAGTATTCTAACAAATCTTTATATAAATTTTTATCTTCTCTGTTTAAATATACATATCTAGTAATAATTTTTTCTTCATCTTCGTCTTTATCTATAACTTTAATACTATGATCATCTGTTGCAACAGTAATCATCTCATTTTCATATTCATCAAACATATTATTAATTATTTTTCTTAATTCTTTCATACTTCCTTCAAATAATTCTATGGAGTCTATACTTACATATTGTTCCTTCATCCCACCTTCAAAAGTTATCATCATAAAATAAACTTTCTTACAATGTTCACAGGATGCTATGATTTTTTCATTTCTCCAAATATAAGCTCCCATCATGCCTTGATCTGGTTTTACTCTAAGTTCTGATTCATCTACTTCTTTAAATAATACCTTCAATTTTTCTTCATTTTCACAATCACATATTTTTCTTTTTAAATCTCTTTCTGTTAAATATTTTGTAACTGTAACCATATAATTTCTCTCCTATTTTATTTTATTCAGAAAAATAAAGGCTCATGGCCTTTATTTTTAATATTCAATCATTACTTATCTACATATACAAGGTATTCTTACTTCTCCATAAATACATATTCTGATTTTTGCAAATCTCCTTCTAAATCTTCTTTTATTAATTTAGTTAGGAAATTTTCTGACTTTATTTTTGATATAGCATCATAAGAATTATAATTTTTTATTATGTTTTCTTTTACTTGAGGATATTTTTCTTCTATAAAAGCTACTCTTCCAACTTCATACTTATCTCCATTTTTAAATGATATATGTTTTAAATTAAATCTATATGTACTACCACATTTTGAACAAACTGCTATAATATCGCTATTCATTTCTTTAGTAGATTCTTTTTTGTTTTCAACCATATCTGTATGACAATATAATATTCTATATTTTTTACATTCTGCACATTTACATATTGTTTTGTCTAAATCATTATTGTAAATATATTTCGGTGTGTATAACATAAGTTTCACCCCTTTCTATTTTCTCATGATTTTAGTTTTATATTCATAATTTATGTATATGTAGAATATCGATGTAAAAAATTTAATTTTTCACGTCACTTCCTCTTTATAATATTGTAACATCATATTTTTAATTTTAAGGCGATTTTTAAGAATTTTATTTTTATTTGCTAAGTTTTATTTTTATTAAAGTATCCTATTACATAAAAAGATTAGATATATTTTATACCTAATCTTTCTTAGTTAATATTATTTTTTAATATATTCATTGCTATTTTCCTTTTCTTTTATTTTATTATGGCAATATATACACTCTTCTTTAATATCTTGCCAACATATTTTATGGTAAGTATTATTACAGTTTTCACAAACAGTTAAGTCTTCTTCACTCATTATTTTTCCTCCACAAACACAACACCTAACATTACTTATTCTTTTCATACAATCACACCTTTCTTTAATTAAATTATAATACTATTATTTACTTTTAATAATATATATGAGTTTCAATTTTATTTTAAACATAAAAAAAGACATATTGACTTTAAACAATCAATATGTCTTAGTTTTTAACTATTATTCTTGTTCCCAGTTATGGAATACATTTTGTACATCATCATCATCTTCAAGTAAATCTATTAATTTTTCCATAGCTTTTACTTGAGCTTCATCAGATAATACTGTAGTTGTTTGAGGCACTAATTTTACGTCAGCAGATACAAATTCATATCCTTTTTCTAAAAGTGCATCTTTAACAGCATTGAAATCTTCTGGAGTTGTTACAACTTCGAATCCATCTTCTTCTGTTATTATATCATCTGCTCCTGCTTCTAGAGCATCATCCATTAATTGCTCTTCACTTGCATTTTTTCTAATCTCATTTCGTACTATTTATATAACAAAATTACAATGTATATCGTAATCTATAAATTCATCAATTAAACATAATCTCTTATGTCTAATTCTATATTAGCATTTTTCATAATTGTTGTAAATCGTAATTAAAAAATACATTTTATTATATCTTGATGTAAATACTAGTAAATAGCATTATAAGTAAACATATTTTTATTTTCTATATACCAATTAATATCTATAGCTTTAGTATTATAAATAATATTACAATAATGTCTTTTAACTCTTTGGCTATTAAGAATATTTGCTATAAATGCATCATCATTATTATATCTATCTATTCTTTGTTCAAAACCAGTTACAATAAAACTCCATTTTTCTTTTATATGGTCATATCTATCTTGTATACCTATTCCTATATCCCAAAATATCTTTATAAAGTCATGATTCTTAAATGACTCTGAATATCTAATACTCTCCTTCCACCAATAATACAAGTAATCAGATTTTGGTTTATTTAATATAATTTCTATTATATTTTTAACATCAGATTTTCTTACTATCCCACCATATATAATAATTTCATTAACTATATATCTCCTTA
>JALFMW010000087.1 GCA_022782605.1 Clostridium sp.
AGCTTCAGCACCATCCATTTTATCAAGTAATAAACCACATTCAAGTCCTGCATGTATAGCAGTTATAATTGGTTTTTTACCAGTTAATTTTTCATATACATCTACACATATATGTTCTAATTTAGAATCTTTTGCATATTCCCAAGCAGGGTATCCATTAGTAGATTCAAAATTAGCACCAATAGCATCAGCAAGTAATTTAGTTTTATTGTTTATATTTTCTCTTAAAGTAGCAACTGAACTTCTTACAGCACTTTCGAAAGACATTTTATCATCAAAAGTTCTTACTACACCTAAATTAGTTGAGCTTTCTACTAAATTTTCTATTTCCATACTTTGAGTCTGTATTCCATTTGGAATTAAGTTAAGTAATAATATAGCTTTTGCTTTACAATCATCGCTTAATGCTTTTTCAGCAGAAGTTTGTGAAATTTCAAGTCTTAAATCAGCATCTGTAGTTCTAAATTCATGTTTTAATATTTCTTCTATTTTAAGTAAACTAGCTTTAAAATCATCAACTTGATTTTTATTTACTACAACTTTAGCTTCGCATTCACGAGGTATAGCATTATTTTTTGATCCACCGTTAACTTCAACTAAATCAAATTCAACATCAAGTAAATTTAATACTCTACCCATAGTTACATTTGAGTTAGCTCTTTGTTTAACTATATCCATTCCAGAATGTCCGCCAAGAAGACCTTTTACTTCTAATAAAAGAACTTCTTTATCTTCATCTATAGATTTATATGTAAGTGGTAAAGTAACGTAAGATCTATTTCCACCTGCACAACTTACTAATAAATATCCTTCTTCTTCAGAGTCTAAGTTTATTATATATTTCCCTTTTAATATATTGCCATCTAATCCAATTGCACCACTCATACCAGCTTCTTCATCAGAAGTTATTAATACTTCTAAAGCAGGATGTGATAAGTCATTTGAAGCAAGTACAGCTAACCCCATAGCCACAGCTATACCATTATCAGCACCTAATGTAGTACCATTTGCATAAATCATATCATCTATTATTCTAAGCTCAATTGGATCTTTTTCGAAGTCATGATCCACATCTTTATTTTTTTCACAAACCATATCCATATGACCTTGTAATATTACTCCAGGACAATTTTCATATCCTTTAGTAGCAGGTTTTCTTATTAAAATATTAAGATGCTCATCTTGAATTACTTCTAAATTTAAATCTTTTGCAACTTTATATAAGTAATCACTTATTTGTTTCTCATTACCTGATCCCCTAGGTATTTGAGATATTTCTTCAAAGTATTTAAATACTAATGATGGATTTAAATTATTTAATACATTTGTCATAATAAATTCCCTTTCCTTTTTATCAGATTAAAATTAAAATTTAAGTTA
This sequence comes from Clostridium sp., assembly GCA_022782605.1. Taxonomy (GTDB): domain Bacteria; phylum Bacillota; class Clostridia; order Peptostreptococcales; family Peptostreptococcaceae; genus Terrisporobacter. The sequence goes on from JALFMW010000087.1 coordinate 1,381, forward strand.
ATAATTTAAATAACTTAGATATACTAAATAAAAACTATATTATATGTTAAAATATAATATGCTAATGTATAATATTATTTAGCATATAAGTAGTATAATACATTTTTTGAGAAAAAATAAATAGATAGATGAAATAATATGATAAATTTACATAAAAAGTTAATTAAAGAGGAGGATATATGGACAAGAAATCATTAAAAGTCTTAGAATACAATAAAATTATTGATTTATTAGCAACAAAAGCCTCATCTTCATTAGGGTTAAAATATATTGAAGAATTAACACCATCGCCAGATTATAATGAAGTAAAAGATATGCTAGAAGAAACTAGTGAAGCACAAGCAATCCTGACAAAAAGAGGACATGTTAACTTAGGTGGAATACAAGATATATCTGATAGTGTTAAAAGAGCAGAAATTGGAGCTGTATTAGATCCAGGAAGCTTATTAAAAGTTAGTGGAAGTTTGAGAGCTGCAAGAACTTTAAAAAGAAGTTTATCTCCAGGAGAAGAGGAAGATTTCAATTATCCAAGAATACAAGCATTATCAAATGCTCTATATGTGTATAGAGAAATAGAAGAAGAGATAGATAATGCCATAATTAGTGATGTGGAGATATCAGACAATGCTTCACCAACTTTAAGAAGCATAAGAAGAGGAATCTTACAAAAAAATCAATCAATTAGAGCTAAATTAAATTCAATAATATCATCAACGACATATCAAAAATATTTACAGGATGCTATTATTTCTGTCAGAGGAGATAGATTTGTTGTGCCAGTAAAAGCTGAGTACAGATCTCAAGTACCTGGTATAATACATGATCAATCTTCATCTGGGGCTACACTATTTATTGAGCCAATGAGTATTGTTGAAATGAATAATGAGCTTAGAAAACTAAAATTAGATGAACAAGAAGAAATAGAAAGAATTTTAGCGGAACTTACAAAATTAGTTGGAGAAGTGGCAGGAGATATTTTATCAAACCAAGTAATACTTGGAAAATTAGATTTTACTTTTGCCAAAGGAAAACTATCTTTAGCTATGAAAGGTATAGAACCTGTATTAAATAAAGAAAAACATATAAATATCAAAAATGGTAGACATCCTTTATTAGATGCTAATAAGGTTGTGCCTAATAATATTTACTTAGGAGAAGATTTTGATACATTAGTTATAACAGGACCTAATACAGGTGGTAAAACAGTAACTATTAAAACTGTAGGTTTATTTGCATTAATGACACAAAGTGGTCTTCATATACCGGCTGATTATGGTAGTAGTATGTGCGTATATGATAATGTATTTGCTGATATTGGGGATGAGCAAAGTATAGAGCAGAGTTTATCTACATTTTCATCTCATATGACAAAAATAGTGGGAATATTAAATGAAGTAACATCTGATTCTTTAGTAATATTCGATGAACTAGGTGCAGGAACTGACCCGGTAGAAGGAGCAGCTCTTGCTATAGCAATATTAGAAGATGTAAATATGGCAGGTGCAAAATGTATAGCAACTACTCATTATAGTGAACTTAAAAACTATGCTCTTACGAAGGATAGAGTAGAAAATGCCGCTGTTGAGTTTGATATAAATACATTAAGTCCAACTTATAAATTATTAATTGGTGTTCCAGGTAAATCAAATGCCTTTGAAATATCGAGAAAATTAGGACTTAGAGATTATATAATAGATAGAGCTAAAGAATTTATAAATACAGATAATATAGAGTTAGAAGATGTTCTTCAGAATGTTGAAAAAAATAGAATAAAAGCTGAAGAGGAAAGAGCTGAAGCTGAACAACTTAAAAAAGAAATAGAATATATTAAAACAGAATATGACAGAAAACTAGAAAAATTAAATAATTCTAGAGAAAAATTGATGGAAAAAGCAAGAAGTGAAGCCTTTAGTATAACAAGACAAGCTAAAGATGAAGCGGATAATATTTTAAAAGAACTTAGAAATATGGAAATGGAAATGGCTTCTAAGGAAAAAAATAAGAAAATAGAAGCTTTAAGGAAAGAATTAGCTGATTCTATGGGAAATCTTCAACCATCAGTAAAAAGTATGATAGTTCCAAAAGTTTCAAATAAAGAAATTAAGGATTTAAAACCAGGAGATGAAGTAAAGGTTATTACTTTAAATCAAGATGGTAGTGTAGTATCAGTTGATAAAAAGAAAAAAGAAGCTGTGGTTCAAATGGGAATAATGAAAATGACTCTTCCATTTAAAGCATTACAAATTGCACCTAAAGAAAAAAAATCTACAGTAACTAAATCAACTAGAAAAATAATAAGTGCTAAATCAGGAAGTGTAAAAAGTGAAGTTGATTTAAGAGGAATGAATTTAGAAGAGGCTATAATGGAAGTTGATAAATACCTAGATGATGCTTGTGTGGCAGGTCTTGAAACTGTTACAATAATACATGGTGTTGGAACAGGAGTGCTTAAAAAAGGACTTCAAGATGTACTTAAAAAGAATAAACATGTTAAATCTCAAAGACCAGGTCAATATGGCGAAGGTGGAATGGGAGTAACAATTGTAGAAATAAAATAAAAATTTTGAGGAGATGGTTGAATTGTTAGTAGTTTCTGCTTGTTTAGTTGGAGTGAATTGTAAATACAATGGAGGGAATAATGATAATGAGAAAGTAAAAGAATTTCTTAAAGATAAAGAGTATATCATTATTTGCCCAGAGCAACTTGGAGGATTAACCACACCAAGGAAACCATCTGAAATAAATTGTCTAGATGGAAGAGATGTTTTATGTGGAAATGGTAAAGTCATCTCTTGTGAAAATGTAGATGTAACAGAAAACTTTGTAAATGGAGCAAATGAAAGTCTTAAAATTGCACAAATGTTTAATTGTGATAAAGCCTTACTTAAAGAAGGAAGTCCATCATGTGGATGTAATTTGATATATGATGGAACCTTTAGTGGAAAGAAAATTCCAGGTAAGGGAGTTACAGCTGCTTTATTTATTGAAAATAATATAGAAGTTTTTAGTGAAAAAGAGTTATAATATATATTTGGGCTATAACAATATGAATAACTTGAAAAAAAGTAAAAATTAATTTAACATAGAAGAATAATGATGTAGAGAGGAGAACATAATGCAAGATTTTAAAGTAGCAATTGCTAACTGTCTTAAAGAGAAAATAGAAGACTTAACATTAGAAGAAATAGTAGCACTAATAGAAGTGCCACCAAATAAAGAAATGGGGGACTTTGCATTTCCATGCTTTAGATTAGCTAAAGTATTCAGAAAAGCCCCAAATATGATAGCTGCTGATTTAGCAGAATCTATAGAAGCTAAAGATGAAATATCAAAAGTTATGCCCCTTGGTGGATATGTAAACTTTTTTGTAAATAAATCACAATTAGCAGAAAACGTAATAAAAGACGTTTTAACTAAAAAAGAAAATTACGGACATAGTGATTTAGGACAAGGTAAAGCTGTAGTAATAGATTTCTCATCTCCTAATATAGCTAAGCCTTTCCATATAGGTCATATAAGAACTACTGTTATAGGTAATGCCCTATATAAAATATATGATTCTCAAGGATATAACGTAGTAAGAGTAAATCACTTAGGAGATTATGGAACACAGTTCGGAAAGCTTATAGTTGCCTTCAAACTTTGGGGTAGCAAAGAAGCTGTAGAAGCTAATCCAATACCAGAGTTATTAAAATTATACATACAATTCCATGATGAAGCTGAAAAGAAACCAGAAATGGAAGATGAAGCTAGAGCTTGGTTCACAAAACTGGAAAATGGTGATGAAGAAGCTAAAGCATTATGGCAATGGTTCAGAGATGAAAGTTTAAAAGAGTTTGCTAGAGTTTATGATTTATTAGATATAGAATTTGATTCATATGCAGGTGAATCTTTCTATTCAGATAAAATGGACACTGTAATAGAGCAAATAAAAGAAAAAGGATTATTACAAGAATCTCAAGGAACAAATGTTGTAGATTTAGAAGAATACAATATGCCACCAGCATTAATAACTAAAAATGATGGTTCAACTTTATATATGACTAGAGATTTAGCTGCTGCAATATACAGAAAGAATACTTATGATTTTGATAAATGTATATATGTAGTTGGTTCTCAACAAGCCCTACACTTCCAACAATTATTTAAAGTGTTAGAACTTATGGGATTTGAATGGTCAAAAGATTTAATACATGTTCCATTTGGTATGGTTGCTTTAGAAGAAGGAACTATGTCTACAAGAAAAGGTAGAGTAGTATTCTTAGAAGACGTATTAAAACAAGCTATAGAGAAAACAAAAGAAACTGTTCTTTCTAAAAATCCAAATGCTAAAAATGTTGATGAAATATCTAAACAAGTTGGTGTTGGAGCAGTAGTATTCCAAGAGCTATCAAATAGTAGAGTAAAAGATTACACATTCTCTTGGGAAAGAACATTAAGTTTCGAAGGAGAAACTGGGCCATATGTTCAATATACTCATGCTAGATGTTGTGCAGTTTTAAGAAAAGCTAATGAAGAAGTAACTACTGATATAAACTACGACTTATTATCAGATGGTGATGCTGCAGAAGTATTAAAAGTAATCGGATCATTTAATAAATCAATACTTTCTGCAATGAGAAGAAATGAGCCACATATAGTTACAAGATTTGTACTAGACTTAGCTCAAGCATTCAATAAATTCTATCATGATAATCCAATATTAGTAGAAGATGAAGAGTTAAGAAAAGCAAGACTTGCTTTAGTTGCTGCAACTAGACAAACTCTTGAAAATGGACTTGGAATCTTAGGAATGCATGCACCAGAAAGAATGTAGAAAATGGCAGCTTTTTAGCTGCTATTTTTATTGATATAAATTGAATATAAGATAATAGTCTGGATAAAAATACTAAGTAAAAGACTTATAAGGGAGTTAACTTATGAAAGAAAATTTAATAAGAAATTCTTATCTAAATTCTTTTAATATAGATGATAAAAGTAAGGGATTAGAACATTTAATCATCATAAATACTAAGTGTTTGGTAGACGATAAAATTCAACGATATGTCTATATAGATAATAACAGGCTGAAGGATGAGTTAAGATATTATAATTTTTATGGAACAAAACCATCTTATGATGACATACTTAATATTTTACTACCACTAATACTTTCAAATACAAATATTCAAAAATGTGAAGATGAAGTAGTAAGTTTAATTCAAAAATATGTTAAATATCTTAAAAAAGAAGACAATTTATTTGAGTATATACTAGGAGCAGTAATTTACAATGCATTGATGCATTATTTATTGGAAAATAAAAATATAGAATATAATGATTTATTACAATTATTAAAGGAAAAAATAATAGGATTTTCCATTGAGTTAGAAAAACTAAATATGATAAAATTTCAAATGGCTAGAATTAATGCTATTCAATTGATTGATAATTATATATATTTAAAAGTTGAAGATTATCAAGATGGAAAAATAATAAGAAATTTATTAAATGTCATATATGATATTTATATTGAAGAAAGAAATGTAAATAATACGGGAGTTTTAAGTATAAAAAAATCTATATTATCAATATTGGGCGAAGAATCAAATCTAAATATGGACAATATAGACTTTCTTGAACAGATGTCTCATTACATAACTAAAATAAGAAAATATGCAATTAACAAAAAAACTTATAATTTAAATTCAGACCCAAGAAATTTAATTAAGTATAATGAGGGTGATATTGTTTCGGATGCTATCTTAAATAAGATAAATATTGTCTCAAAAGAATTACATGACAATATACTTCACATTAAAGTTAAATCAAAATCGGGTGAATATAATTTTAAATTTAAAAAAGCGTAAGAATTAAATATTTTGTTCTAAATAAGTAATAAATTCTTCCTCTGTAGTTTCAGTTAAGAAACATAGCTCTTTGACGATATTGTTTTTGAGATTAATAAATTCATTAAGTTTAGTATTCTCCCCAGTAAATTCAAGAGCTTTTATTAATAATAGTAAATCTCTTTTTGATAAATCATTTATAGATACTTGATCAATAGATTCCATAATAAATACATCCTTTCTACGTTGTTGATTTTAGTTTATCTTTAAAATATTTACCTTACTATATATTTTAACTTAAAAACCATATAAAAACATAGTATAAATTTAAAAAGGAGTGAAATATTTGAAAATATTATTAACTACGCTAAATTCAAAATTTATTCATACAAATTTAGCAATAAGATATTTAAGAGAAAGTGTAAAAGATTTAGTTGAAGTTGATGTGAGAGAGTATACAATTAATAATCAACTAGACTATATTTTAAAAGATATATATAAAAATAACTATGATGTAGTATTCTTTTCAACATATATATGGAATATTTACGATATAGTTAAATTATGTGATAATTTAAAAAAAGTAAAACCAGAAATAAAAATAGGTTTAGGTGGACCGGAAGTTACTTACGATAGTGAAAGTGCTATGGAGAAATATGAATTTTTAGATTATATACTATGTGGTGAAGGTGAATTAGTTTTTAGAGACTTAGTTCAACATTTATTAGGACAGAAGAAAATCGAAGATGTAAAAGGAATTGTATATAGAGAAGATAAAAAAATTATTGTAAATGAAGAAATGGAATTACTACAAAACCTTGATGAAATTCCAAGTCCATATGAAAATTTAGATATTAAAGAATATGAAAATAGGATAGTATATTATGAAACATCTAGAGGATGTCCTTTTAACTGTCAATATTGTTTATCATCAGCTATAAAAGGTCTTAGATATTTTAGTATAGACAGAGTAAAAAGAGATTTAAAAAATCTTATAGATGCAAGAGTATCACAAATTAAATTTATTGATAGAACTTTTAATGCCAATAAGAAATTTGCAAAAGAAATAATGGAATTTTTAATGGAAAATGATAATGGATATACTACATATCACTTTGAGGTTACAGCTCATCTGTTAGATGATGATATGTTAAACTTCCTAAAGAACTGCAAAGAAGGATTATTCCAATTTGAAATAGGTGTTCAAAGTACAAATCAAAAAACTTTAGATGCTGTTGGTAGAAGAGATGATTTTGAAAAATTGTCTTATGTTGTAAAAACTATAAAATCATTTAGAAACATACACCAACATTTAGACTTAATAGCAGGTCTTCCATATGAAGGTTATGAAAGATTTGAACAATCATTTAATGATGTTTTTAACCTTGGAATAGAGCAACTTCAACTAGGTTTCTTAAAAATGATAAAAGGAACTGGTATGAGATATTCGGCAGAAAAGTACGGATATAAATTTAAAGATTACGCACCATATGAAATATTATTTAATGATTTTATGACGTATGATGAAATATTAAAAATAAAAGATATAGAAGAAATATTAGAAACATACTATAACTCTAATAATTTCCCTCTATCAATAGAATATATAATTAGAAATTATTACAGTGAAAGTCCATTTAAATTCTTTGAAGAGTTTTCAACATACTTTGAAAATAATGGATATTTTGATATGGCTCAAGGTAAAAATCAATTATATAAAATATTATTAGATTTCTACAATGAAAAAATAAATAAAGAAAATGAATTATTTAGTGAAATACTTAAATATGACTACTTATCTTTAGGTAAAATATCTACAGTACCAACCATATTTGATAAAGTAGAAATCGATAATTTTAAAAGTAAATGTCATGATTTCTTACATGATGTTGAAAACTTAAAAACTTATTTACCACAGTTTGCAGATACACCAACAAAATATATATTAAAATATATTCATTTTGAACCATTCAAATATGATATTTTAAAATTAAAAGAAAATATAAATGCTAAATTAGAAAAAAATCAAACTGTAATATTATTTGACTATAATACTAATAAAGTATTTGATAAGTCAAAAACTTATACTGTAAAGGTAGGAGAAGATAATGAAGTTTAAAATAGATAAATACTTACTTAAAAAAACAGAAGAACTAGCTTTTATAACTGTTAAAAAAGAGGGAGAGTTCCACTTAGATGGTTATGAAATACCAAAAGAAGGTTTAAATGTACCTATAAAAAATGAAGTTTTAGTAAAAGGAATAAAAGAAAAAACTGCTCAAGATGGATTAAATTCTATATCAATAGCAGATGCAATGATATATATAATAGGTATTGATCCTGAGTTCAGATATAATGATGAGTATAAAAAATTCTTAACTGCTTTAGAGAAAAAAGTTAACTTTAATGTTAGATCATATGCAGGATATATGTCTAGAAAATATTTTGAATTAGGAGAAACTACAGACTCATTAATATATATAAAAGCATTAGTAACTTTATATCCTGATGATATAGAAGGTCTTTATAACTATGCGATAGTTTGTCAAGAAGTGGCGACATCTTATCAAAAAGATGGAGATGCTAAGGGAATGAATGCATTTTTATTAGAAGCAGGAGAAAAATTAGAAAAAATAATAAATATGGATGAGAACTTTGCTCTTGCATATTATCACTTAGGATACCATTATTACAACCAAAGTCAATATATAAAGGCTAAAGTAATATGGGAAGAAGCTATAAAACATGGATTAGATGAAGATATAATAGCAGAAATACAAGAAAATATAGGTAAAATGGATTATAAAGTTCAATATGAAGAAGGATATTCTTTAGTATTCCAAGGTAAATTTGAAGAAGGTCTTGATAAATTATTACCTTTAGAAGAACAGTATGGAGATTGGTGGAATCTTTTATTTATAATAGGTATAGCATATAAAAATATGGGAGAAATGGATAGAGCTATTCATTATTTTGATAAAATATTAATAATAAAACCTAATCAAGTTGATACTTTAGTTGAATTAGCTTTATGTGAAGCATCTTCATTTAATATGGAAAGAGCAGTAGAGCTTTTAGAGCAAGCTGCTAAAATAAAAGAAGACCCAGAAATACTTTGTAATTTAGGTATGGCATATCTAAATACAGGTAATATTGATGATGCAATTTACTATATAGAAAGAGCTTATGAATTAAATCCAGAAGATGAAATAACAATAGCTTGTATGAGAGAATTAGATAATTATAGAGTAAATTAATAAAAATAGATATATAGATTTAAATTATTTATTGAAAAAGTCATAGTATAATGATATTAACGATTATACTATGACTTTTTATTATCTTAAAATTAAATAGATATATTCTAGATAAGAAATAAAAAAAAGAATGATTTTAAATATTATTTTTGAAATATAAATCGGTATACAATTTAATAAATATATTATATAATCTAATTAAAGCATTTAAATAGAAAAAAATGGAATAAATCAATAATCTAATCTAATAACTTTTCAAATCACAATTTCCATCGACCAATAATTCAATAAATAAGGAACGATCTTTTAAAACTACATAAAAGCAAAGACAGTAGTGCGTTTGATGTTATAAGAATATAACAGATTTTGTCTATGCTTGTGAAAAAATTAATTTTTTTTTAAAAAATTAATAGGACAATCTCCTAATAATTTTGTTCATAATATATTTTTTAAAATATATTGAAATATATACTTAAGGCATCTTTTTGTTATTCCAAAAAATAGGGTTAAAAAATTACAAAGAGGGGAAATAAGAATTATGGGAAAAAAAGATATTAACGTTCTTGAACAAATGCAAAGCATGACTGTTGACTTAAATAGTAAAGTATTAATAGAAAAGGCTGAAAAAGATGGCGTTGACACTATGTATAAAAGAAAATTAGGATACCAAGTTCAATGTGGTTTCGGTCTTCAAGGTGTATGTTGTAGAAACTGTGGTATGGGTCCTTGTAGAATAAGTGCAAAAACTCCAAGAGGGCTTTGTGGTGCAGACCAACATACTATAGTTGGTAGAAACTTTGCTAGAATGTGTGCTGGTGGTGCTGCTGCCCATTCAGATCATGCTAGAGATATAACTCATACATTAGCATTAACTAAACCAGGTGGAGATTATCAAGTTAAAGAACCTGAAAAACTAGTTGAATTTGCTAAATTTATGGACGTTGATCCTGAAGGTAAAGATATATATGAATTAGCTCATGAAGTAGCTGAAGTATGCTTAATGGAATTTGGTAAACCATTTGGTGTATCAAAATTATTAAAAAGAGCTCCAAAAATAAGACAAGAAATATGGCATAACTTAGGAATAGAACCAAGAGCTATAGATAGAGAAGTAGCTACAGTAATGCATTCAACTCATATAGGATGTTGTGCTGACTTAGAATCTCTTATAACTATGGCTATGAGATGTTCTATGGCAGATGGATGGGCTGGATCTATGATAGGTACAATGATATCAGATATACTATTTGGTACTCCAAAACCAGTTCATACAGAAGCTAATTTAAATGTATTAGCTGGAAATAATGTAAATATAATACTACATGGACATGAGCCAACATTATCAGAAATGATAGTTGCAGCAGCTGAATTACCAGAAATGCAAGAATTAGCTAAAGAAGTTGGAGCAGATGGAATAACTTTATCAGGTATATGCTGTACAGGTAATGAATTAACAATGAGACATGGTGTAAAAATAGCAGGAGATTTCCATCAACAAGAATTAGCTATAATAACTGGTGCTGTTGAAGCTATGATAGTTGATGTTCAATGTATATTCCCAGCATTAGCTGATTTAGCAACTAAATATCATACTAAATTTATAACTACTTCTCCAAAGGCTAGAATAACTGGATCTACTTACATGGAATTCCATGAAGATACAGCTATGGAAGATGCTAAGACAATAGTAAGAGAAGCTATAATGAACTTTAAAAACAGAGATAAATCTAAAGTTTTAGTTCCAGAATTAAAATCAGAAGGTATGGTTGGTTATGCTGAAGAAGCTATAGTTAGTCAGTTAAATAATGTTGTTAATACTCAAATAGATGAAATGGATACTGTAAAACCATTAGTAGATGTACTAGCTTCTGGTGTAATAAGAGGGGTTGTTGGTGTTGTTGGATGTAACAATGCTAGAACACCATCTAACTATAACCATTTAACTATAATAAAAGAATTAATTAAAAATGATTTCTTAGTAGTTACTACAGGATGTGGTGCTTCTGCAGCAGCTAAGAATGGATTAATGTTAAAAGAAAATGCTCATAAATATGCAGGAAAAGGTTTAGCTACAGTTTGTGATTTAGTTGATATACCTCCAGTAATCCACTTAGGATCTTGTGTTGACAACTCTCGTATATTAAATATATGTTCAATAGTTGCAAACGCATGTGATATGGATATAAGTGATTTACCAGTTGCAGGATGTGCACCAGAATGGATGTCAGAAAAAGCAGTAGCTATAGGTACTTATGTAGTATGTTCTGGTATAGATACTTACTTAGGTGTTATGCCTCCAGTTACAGGATCAGATAAAGCAGTAGAATTATTATGTGGTGGATTAAAAGATAAAGTAGGAGCTTGCTTCCATGTAAATGAAGATCCAGTGGCATTAGCTCAGATGATAATGGATGATATAGAAGAAAAACGTCCACACTTTGAAGCATTATATCAAGAAATAGTTTTAAATAAAAGATTAGTTGAAGCAACTGAATAATAAATAAAATAAGTCATAAATATTAGTCTATTGTTAAGTTTTATAATAATAGACTAATCTTACATAAATTATTAATTAAAATAAAGTTTTTAGTTACTTTATGACAATATATTA
>JALFMW010000189.1 GCA_022782605.1 Clostridium sp.
TTTCATATCTTATTTACTCCTTTTCACTTATTTCTATGTTATCAACATATTCTTCAAAAGTTCGAAGTATTGCATTATACAACTCGTCTAAATCAAGCAAGTCTTTCATCAAATCTTTTGAGTTTTCATATTCATTTGTTATAACTTTATGAATTGTAATTTCCGTTTTTTCACCTTCTGAAACATATATTTCTACAAACATCTTTTCATTTTCTAGCCAATATCTCTGGCAGTCTGATTTACAAAAGGGATTATTACCTTTCCATTCTTTCTCCTCATACTCATAAAATCTAAAATCATTATCAAAATCTTTAAAAGAAATTCTTTTATATATCGTGGCCTTAAATTCATCTAAATAAAACCATTCACTATTAAACCAATATCCACTTTCGCTTTGTTTTATTTTCAACATATCTATTCTCCTCCTAATAACTCTGGATTATCGTTAAAACAGCCGTCCGCCTTCAGAATTTTCAAGCCAAGCAAATTTTATAATTTCTCCATAATTAGTTCTTCCATATTCTCCTACTTCAGTTTTATTTTTCATACAATCCTTCTCCTTATATCTTCTATTTAACTCAATTCCTGAGCAAACTACTATCAAAGTCAATACAATTCCTACTATAATTGATAAAATAATTAGTATCCAATCACTTTTCATTCTATTTTCCACCTTGTTTGCTTTGATAAGCATTTAACAATTCTTCTAAGTTTCTTATAAATTTGTTATATTCAATAAATTCTTCTAATTCTTGTTTATTATATTCTGCATTATTATCTATTGCTTCTTTTTCTATTTTAAGCAACTCTTGCATGTCATAATCACTTGCCGACCTAGGTCTTTCAATCCATCTTCTAATATCGGATATTTTTGCATCTATCTTATTTTGATAGTTTATCCTTGCCCCCTTTTTTACAAGTACTATTCCTGATGGATAATTATGCTCGTTATACAATCTGATATAATGTAATACATCTTCATCATTGTATTTACGGCATTCATCATCATTTGATAATTCATAATCGTGTAAATCTGCAATTAGTTTAAATATATGAAAATTAGCATCTGTTACTTTTATAATTGCAGAATAAAAATAATTGTACGTATTACAAGCTACATAAAAACCATGTTCTCCATCTGAACATCTTTTCAATCCTTCCAATAATGCTTTGTATCTTTCATCTTTATTACTGTTATAAATACCATTAAAAGAATTTCTTGACATCTGGTAAGTATCTATCATGTAGTAATTTTCTTCTCCTTTTTTATTGATAGAATGAACCGGTATCCAAATTCCATAATTTTGGTCATTTAGCCTTTCAACCTGATTAGGACACCATTTCCTTAAATCTTCTCTATCAATCTTATATATTCCACCAAATATTAATTTATCTATATTTTCTTTTGATAACTCCATATTTCCCCCTTTAATCTGCTGGCATTTCGTATATTACATTTCTTAAGCACCAACAATTTTCATATTCATAATTTGTCTCTTTATAAGCTTTTATTATTTCTTGCAACACTTCTTTTGCTCTTTCTTCTGTTTTGTATTCTCCTAAAAATGCACAAATCATATTATCACTAGATTTCTCTGCTTTAATGCAAAAACAATTAGGTTCTGTTGCAAATTCTTCATTTGACCAATTATCTACATATAATCTAAATATTTCATCAAAATTATAAACTTCCATCTTATCTTGACTAATTATTAACATTTTTCTCTTCCTCCTCAACTAAATAACCGTCTTTCGTTAAATCATATATTAATTTCTGCAAACTATTAGCTATTATAAGCACACTACCTCCACACCCGTTGAATATTTTTATTTGCAAATATCTGTGCGTTGGCGTTATATATACTTCATAGGCTGGCTTGGTTCCTATCCCTATCTCTCTAAAATAACTCCACGCTCCATCATAAGTCCTATAAACAAATCCATATTTCTCAAGCTCCGATATATCTTTCTCGGGATTAAACATTATTCTACCCATTATTATTGTCGTCCTTTCCTATTACTGCTGCAATTATACATACTCCTATCATTACATACATTATCCAGCCACCTTTAAATAACATTGGAAGTATTAACAATCCACCGACCATTAACACTACTATTATGAATGATACTATGGAAGAAAACACTCCCAATATTCCAAAAAAAATCTTATCTATCATTTTATCCCCCTATTTCTATCACTCGAAACTTCGCAAATCTCTGCTCTTTCGTATCAAGTACATAATTTATAAGTTTTATATCCCTCAATGTTTCAAGTAACCTTATTATATCTTTCCTTTTTCTATTATTCTTATATGAACTATACCCCAGTACCCCAACTAAACTATTATATGTGAAATATGCCGCTGTTTTGTACTGCGTATATAAACTACTTAAGTATATATATAGTTTAATTATATCTTTCTCTCCAGTTAAATATAACTTACTCAAAGTATCTCTACATATATACTTTTTATATTTGTGCCCCTTTACACCAAGTTCGTAGACTTCTTTAAATTCGATAACATACCCCCCACTTACTAAATAGCCGAGCCTTTTTAACATTGTCCTATAATTAATGCCTATATCTTTATATGCCCCCCTTAACTTAGTCTTATGAAACAACCTTGTTTCTTTCTCTAAACCTTTACTACTATACAACAACATATAACTATATAGTCTGTCATCTATGTCTTTATCTCCTATAAAATCTTCTCCGCTTGGTATTCCTAATGTCAACTTCTTGCTCAAGTCATAAACACCACCTTCCTTTCTATAAAAACTCATTTCCCGTTTTGCTTTTCCTTAAGCTCAATATTATATTAACATATTTAACACTCAATGTCAATACTTTTTGCAATAAAATTTTAAAAAACTTTGTATTTTTGACTACCAAACTTTGTATTTTCGTCTCCCAAACTTTGTATTTTTGACTACCAAACTTTGTATTTTCGTCTCCTCTAACTTTGTATTTTTGACTACCTAAATAATATATATATATAAATAATATAAATAATATATTATAATATATATAATGGAAATTAGTACTATTTTTAAATAATATAAATAATGGCATTTTTCATTCTTTTATAAATAAAAGAATTCAAAATGAGTGTAAATGGTTCTAATCTTAATTATATTATAGGGTAGTTTATTCTAAGTAATAGAAAGTACTAATTTAATTTATTACTATTAGGGTAGTTTATTCTAAGAAAAGAATGTATTCTTCTTAATTAATTCAATTATTATTTTCTTAATTAATTACTATTCAATTAATTACTTCCTTTGAATGCTTGTTCTTTCAAATTATTATTCTTTTTATTAAAGGTTAGTTTATGGGTGCAGTGCCATGCCCCCATTCTTTAATTAGTGCCTTACTTTTATTAAGTACCCGCCCCCTATGCAATTCATAAAATGATAAATCATTTTCATGAATTTAACTCTTTTTATTTTCTTCATTTGAATATTACATTTCTACTTTATTCCTAAAGTGCAAATTTCACACTTTGAATTTTCTTAATTTCACTTTAAATGACAGATTATTTTACTCTACCTTTTACGCTTCGCTTAGCATTCAAACAATAAACATACGGCAGTTTATTATACTATTACTCTTCCTGGGTTATTTCTCGCGGGTCTATTTCCTTCTTATTTTATTTCTTTCATTTTCTTATTATTCCTTTGAATGTTTATTAATTTTCTCTGAATTTCTATTTTTTATTGGTATTTTCTCGGTATTTTTCGATACCACCCTTTAGAAAAGTATTGGGGTTCTAAGGCAACGGCTGTATCCATTGATATGACTGTGTTGTAAGTGTCGTGTCCAGAAATGGCTTGTTTTCAGTATTTACAGAGTTTTTATTTTCCAATTTTCCCATTTTTGCATTTTTTCGTTGTATTCCGCCGGTGAGCGATTGGCACTTTTAATTTTTACATTTTCTATGAAAGCGTTGGGAGAGTTGGGTGAGAGAGATTTGTGTGATTTGTGTGTATGTTGGTTGGAGAAAGGCGTGGAACTGGGAGAGCTAGCGAAATTATATAAAAAGAAAACAATATTAAAAGTTGGAAATATACCCCCTCAAATGATTTTTTTGAGGACACCCGCCCCGTCTTGCAAATTTTAAACATGTAAAATTGTTTATATAATGATATATTGTGTAAACAATATCCAAGCTTTGCGAATATTTTAGCTTTCAATCTAGTATTTAATGCTAGATAACATGGTCTTAAAAACTACAAAACAGCTGTAATTCAGTTATATCAATATTTTGACGAATTTTGAACTGCGTAACTGCAAACTTCTTTTGGAAGTCCTTCCCCTTCCTCTTCTCTTTCTTCTTTTCTTCTCTCTCTTCTGTTTTTCTTTATCATTTCCACGTGGAACATATTAGATAGATACACTTTGATGATTTGTTGTTGGTTTGCCTATGTAATATATATGATATAATATACTTGTTCTAAAGTTATATTATTATTACTACTATTATTATATATAGATTTAATGATTGTAATTTTAGAAATATATTTTACACGCCGCCAAGTTAACATAACACGTAAACTATGCCATTATCTGGTAGCGCTGAGAATAAGAATATATCGACTTTTATAGCTTTATAATATAATTATATGGGTATATAATAAAGTCCATATATGGCGAACGTCGTGCCTTATATTTGGACATGCTGGAATAATAAAGCTAAAATTAAAAAATAAATGGTAAAATCAGGAAAATAAAATCTAGATAATGTAATAAGATTGTAATAATAATGTAATAGCTTTGTTATTGTATTATAGTTTTTTATAGTATATACTTATATCAAGTTAAGAGGAAGGAGGGCGAAGCTAATGGATAAGTTAAGCGAATTACTAAAGAGAATAGACGCCGAAGATTTTACAGATTTACAAGATGATATCTATTACAATTCAAACATTCGCAATTATTAAAATGTAACATAAATGTAATATAAAAGCACTTGACAAAATTAAAAGTTAAGTATATAATAATGGCATAGTAAAAGAAGGAGGTAAAAAAAATGAAAAAGGCAATAAAAAGAATTTTGGGAATAATTTTATTAATTATTTATATAACTTTCAAATTTTTACAGAAATACAAAGACGTTATCGCTTGCATTTTACTTTTAGTTTTTTTTGAATATATGCTAATGTATGGAATTTTACATAACACAGTGACAGGCGACGGCTTAAGTTTAGTTCAGCTTGTAAAAAGCGGACGTATAATTTAAAAGAGGCGGACGCGTTCCGCTTCTAAAATAAAATAAAATAAAAGGAGATTAAGAAAATGATAAAATTTAAAGTTAGTAAAAGAGAAATAAGAAACGGATTTAAGAATGTTTTTTATTGTAGTTATTGTGAACTTGAGGAGTTGCTAAGCTATGAAACGGCGAACGCTTACAATGCGAACCAATACGGCTGGAGAAATGACATCTATTTTATAGATAATCAGACGGCAATCGTGACAGGATACGACCCATTCGGCAATAAGAAAATTCCTAGAAATATATGTAAAAAATATGAAGAAATTGCCAAAAGAATCAAAAAGAATGGATTAAGAGATGCACAG
>JALFMW010000211.1 GCA_022782605.1 Clostridium sp.
TACAGGTTCTACTGATATGGGAACTGGAAGTGATACTATACTTGCACAAATGTGTGCAGAAGTGCTGGAAACTACAATGGATAAAATAGTAGTAAACTCAGCTGATACGGATTCTTCGCCATATGATCCAGGTTCTTATGCCTCAAGTACAACTTATGTAACAGGTATGGCAGTAGTAAAGGCTGCTACTGAACTTAGAGATAAAATAATAAATCTAGGTGCTGAAAGATTAGGACTTCATAAAGATGATGTTATATTTGATGGAAGTGAAGTGAAATCTGCCATAGATGAAAAATCCATATCTTTATTTGATTTAGCTGTGGACGTAACAGTTGGACCAAATAAAAACCAATTGATTGGTTATGCAACACACGGAAGTCCAGTTTCACCACCACCATTTATAGCAGGATTTGTTGAAACAGAAATAGATAAAGAAACTGGTAAAGTTGAAATAATAGATTATGTAGCAGTAGTTGACTGTGGTACAGTTATTAATAAAAACTTAGCTAAAATACAAGTTGAAGGTGGAATAGTTCAAGGTATAGGTTTAGCACTTTATGAAGATGTTGTTTATGGTGAGAGAGGGGATTTAGCGTCAAACACATTTATGCAATATAAAATACCAACTAGAAAAGATGTGGGCAATATTATAGTAGATTTTGAAGAAAGTTACGAGCCAACAGGACCATTTGGGGCAAAATCAGTGGGAGAAGTTGTAGTAAATACACCATCACCAGCCATCGAAAATGCAATTTATAATGGAGTAGGTATAAACTTAAATACATTGCCAATGACACCGGAAAAAGTATTTATGGCAATGCTTGATAAAGAGGAAGCAGTTATTTAGGGGAAATTTTAAGTGGACGTGAAAAATAATAGCTTGATAAATACTTTTCAAATTAATAAAAAAGATATTATTACTATAGTAGGAGCAGGAGGCAAAACATCGTTGATGCTTTCTGCTTCTTCTTATCTTAGAAAAGATTATAAAGTTTTAGTGACTACAACAACTCATATATATATGCCAGATAAAAAGTATTATGATGAGATGATAGTTGTCTCTGAAGATGAAGATAATAATTTAGATGAAATTTTGGAAACTAATAAAAAAGGTGTTTATATTATAGGAAGTGAAGTAATAAATAATTCAAATAAACCTAAGTTAAAAGGTCTTAGTTTTGAAATGTTAGATAAAGTGA
This sequence comes from Clostridium sp., assembly GCA_022782605.1. Lineage (GTDB taxonomy): Bacteria > Bacillota > Clostridia > Peptostreptococcales > Peptostreptococcaceae > Terrisporobacter. Next base: position 1,200 of record JALFMW010000211.1, read on the forward strand.
CTCCATATTTTGATATTATAATAATAGAGGGAGATGGATCTAAGGAAAAGCCATTAAAAGGTTGGAAAGACAATGAACCTGTAGTATATTCAAAAACTACAAAAACCATAGGTGTGATTGATATAAATTCCTTAGGGTTAGATATTAATGAAGAAAATGTCCATAGAGTTGAAAAATTCTTGCAAATTGTGAATGAAAATTTAGGTGATGAGAGAAGTTATAAGAAAGTTAGTATAAATCATTTGAAAAATATTATTACAAATAAAAAAGGACTTTTTAAAATATCCATAGGGGAAAAGATTTTGTTTATTAATAAATGTGAAAATGAAAAAAGCATAATAAATGCTAAAAAACTTATAAATAAATTGAAAAATGAAACTAATATAGATAAACTTATCTATGGTAGTGTTATAGAAGATAAGTTTACTGATTTATATTAAAATTTCTAGGAAGTCATCTCATAAAATAGATGGCTTTTTTATTGTTATTATAGTATTATTTATAAGTGAAAAATATTTAGAAATATAAGAAAATAAGAGAGGAAAAATAATAAAATGTCAAAAGTAGTACAGTCAGCATTTGTTTTATTTGTGGCAACAATGGCATCAAAAGTAGTAGGATTCCTTAGAGATGTTTGTATTGCCTATGTTTATGGGGCAGGAGTTGTCTCAGATTCATACTTAATGGCCTTAAATATTATGACGGTTGCTTTTATGTCTCTATTATGTGTTGCTATACAAAGTACATATATGCCAATATTTACAAGTGTAGAAGCTGAGTCGGGAAAAGCTAAGGCACTTAAGTTTACTAGTAATGTAATAAATATTATAATTATAATTTCCCTGGGAATATCAATATTTGGATGGTTCTTTACAAAACCAATCGTAAAAGTATTTGCAATGGGATTTGAGGGAGAAAGATTAGCGCTTACTATACAGCTTACAAGAATCATACTATTCTCAGTAGGTTTAATATGTGTAACATATGTTTTAAAAGCATACTTAGAAATACATAGTTATTTCTTTATTACAGGTATTATGCCTCTTCCATATAATATTGCCATAATAACTTCAGTACTTTTAAGTAAGGTGTTTGGTGTGGGAGTTTTGGCTTATGGAACAGTTTTAGCATTTTTACTACAAATGTTATTCTTAGTTCCTTATTGTATGAAAAAAGGATTTAAGTATAAATTTGTTGTTAACTTTAAGGATAAAAATGTAAAGAAAATGGCTTTAGCAATAATGCCAATTTTAGTAGGTGCATCAGCTTATCAAATTAATAGTTTAGTAGATAAAAACTTAGCATCTACACTTGTTACAGGCTCAATGTCAGCGTTAAACTATGCTTATAAACTTAATATATTTGTTATAGGTCTGTTTGTTGCCTCTATAACATCAGTAATATATCCTGTATTTTCAAAACTTGGTTCAAATAAACAAATTAAGGAATTAAAGAAAACATATTGTCAATCAATAAATGCCGTAATTTTAATTACTATGCCAATTGCAGTGGGAGCATTTATTTTAGCTGAACCAATAATTAGAATACTATTTGAGAGAGGTGCATTTGATTCAAGTGCAACAGCTATGACAGCAAAAGTTCTTATGTGTTACTGTGTGGGAATGACAGCTTGTGGAATGAGAGATATTACAGTAAGAGTATTCTATTCATTACAAGATACTAAAATACCAATGAAAAACAGTATATTCTGCGTGGTATTTAACATTATCTTCAACTTATTATTAATAAGATTCTTAAAAGTATCAGGACTAGCTTTAGCATCAAGTTTATCGGCAATTTTAGCTGTATTATTCTTAATGTTTAACCTAAGAAGAAAAATCGGAAGATTTAATATACAAAGTATTGTAAAGACTATTTTCAAAACAGGAGTTTCAGCACTTGCTATGGCAATTGTAGTACGTCTAATGTTTGGAATAGTATCTCAATTTAATGAATTTATAGGACTATTTGTTTCTATAGGTGCAGGTGCAATTGTTTATGCCATAATGGTATTAGTTTTAAAAGTTGATGCAACTAAATATGTTGTTGAAAAAGTGAGTAACAAAATAGGAAAGAAAGTAAGCTCTTAATTTTTAAGGGCTTATTTTTTTTGATATAATATCGAATTTTAATATTAAAATGAATAAAAATGTTCGTTAAATATTGTAAAAAAATGATAAAAAATATATAATTAATAAGAAGAATAGATTAATAAAACGAAGTTTTTTATATAAGGATGATGAATTTGATTACAGCGATAGTGATGGCATCTGGATTTTCTAAACGTATGGGCCTAAATAAACTTCTTATGAAATATAATGATAAATTCTTAATTGAGTACACATTGGAGAAAATTTCTCAGTGTGATTTTGTAGAAAAGATAATAGTAACTCAATACGAAGAAATTGAAAAATTAACAGATAATTTTAAAGTTGTTATAAATGAAAATGCCCATAAAGGCCAAAGTGAATCAATAAAGCTTGGTGTGAAAAGTTCAGAAAAATGTGATGGATATATGTTTTTTGTAGCAGACCAGCCTCTTATAAATCAAAAGGATATTGAAAAACTTATAAGAGTTTTTAGGGAAAATAAGGATTTTATTGTAATACCTAAATATAAAGAAAAACGTGGTAATCCAGTTATTTATCCGAGTTTATATAAAGAAGAAATATTGAGATTAGAAGGAGATAAGGGTGGAAAATCAATTATCAAATCTTCTAATAAAATAAAGTATGTTGAAGTGGAAGAAGATACTTTGTTTGATATAGACAACAAGGATGATTTTAATAAATTGCTAATGAGAAAGGGACATAATGAGTAGAGATTTAGTAGTAGTTAGAGGTGGAGGCGATATTGCCAGTGGAACAATACATAAACTTCACAAATGTGGATTTAAAGTAGTAATATTAGAAATTGAAAAACCATCTTCCATCAGAAGAGCAGTTTGTTTTAGTGAGGCTGTATATGAAAATCAGTTTACAGTGGAAGATGTAATATGTGAAAAGGCAAATAATTTACAAGAAGTTTATGATATATTAGATAGAAAAAATATTCCTGTAGTAATTGATTCAAAAGGAGAATATATTGAAAAATTAAAGCCCTTGGCAGTAGTAGATGCCATATTGGCTAAGAAAAATTTGGGAACTAATATAAATATGGCGCCAATTACCATAGGACTGGGACCAGGATTTAGTGCAGGTGAAGATGTAGACTTAGTTATAGAAACTATGAGGGGACATAATCTGGGCAGAATCATAGAAAAAGGTCCAGCTATGGCAAATACAGGAACACCAGGTGTTATTAAGGGAGTAAGTAAAGAGAGAGTTATTTATTCACCAGTTAGTGGAATAATTTCTAATGTAAGAGAAATAGGAGATTTAGTGAAAAAAGATGAAGTTATAGCTTATATAGAGCATGATGAAAATATAACTGAAGTGAAAGCTACTATTACAGGTCTTTTAAGAGGAATAATTAGAGATAAAACTTATGTGAAGGAAAATCTTAAAATAGCAGATATAGATCCACGTGAAGATGAACTAAAAAATTCATTTACTATTTCTGACAAAGCAAGAACTATAGCAGGAGGAGTTTTAGAAGGAATATTGTATCTGAGAGGACTTAATTAATACAATAAAAATAATAAATTAAATGTATATGAAAATCCATCCGATAGTATTTGTTGGATGGATTTTTAGTTATTTAATGCAAATGAATTTTTTATGTAATGATTAATATAATTTAATATGAAGCAAAAGAAGCATGGTTTAGGAGGGACGTTATGGATGGTAACTCTTATTTATATGAAAACTTTATTTATTTAGGTATTAAACTTACAAATTATGCAGTTGATAAAATAAAAGAAATAATAACAAAAGAAGAAAATCTACAATACATTAGATTAATATATAGTGATAGAAAAGATGAAGTACTAAATATTATAATATCAAATGATAAGGTATATGATTTTTATATTAAAGATATTACAAAAGTAGCTGATTCAAATCAGAAAATTAGATTAATTATGGCTAGTGATACTGATAATCTAAATAATCAAAGATTTATAAGAAAAAGAAGCAATAATATATTATGTATAGATGGTGTAAATATAGATAAACAATATTTTTTAATAACAAATA
>JALFMW010000278.1 GCA_022782605.1 Clostridium sp.
ATGAAAATCTCAGGGAAATCTGGTACTTTGAAATTTAAAGTAACTAATTTAAAGCCAGGTGCATCTGCTCTTGTGATGGAATCAAGTGGAGAAGTTGAATTTAATACAAATGATAAATATATATATGTAGGTTCAAATAGCAATACTATAAAAACTATCTCGCTTAAGGAAGATCAAATTGCAATAACTACTAAAGGAAATAAGATAACAGTTGAAAACTTAACAGATAAAAATATAAATAAAGTTTATGTATATTATAAGACTGTATCGCCTGGAAACTGTTATTTAGGAGGAGTTACTTATAGATTAAAACTTCAAAATGTTAGAAGTGGAAAAAGTGTAAGTGCAGAGTCTAGACATTTTTCAAATTTAAGTAGTGAAATAATAAAAGTTGAAACTGTAAAATAATATAAAACTATAGCAAAGCAGTCAATATATGACTGCTTTTTTATATAAATAAATATTATCTGACAAATTTAAATAAATTATTTCAATATAATACTTTATTTTTGAAAACAAAGTCGTAAAAAATTCATGTTTAGTTCATTGACTTTAAAGTTAACCTTCAGTAAAATTTAAATGATGGTTATTTTCTATAAAGAATAATATATGTATTTAATTTGCAGTTTATACATATATTAAAATGATGGAAAAAAATGCTTAAAAGGGGGGAGGAATTGATTATGGAAATTAAAAGAGATTTTAATCTACGTAAAATAGCTGGAGAATACATCCTTATGCCCAAAGATACATCAGATAAAGGATACAATGGATTGATTAGTTTAAATGAAGTGGAAGCTCTAGTTTGGAAGAATTTAGAGCGTTGTGAAAATGAAGAAGAAATTTTATCACTAATAACTAACACATATATGGTAAAAAAATCAGATGCAAGAAAAGATTTAGGTGATTTTTTAAAACAGCTTGAAGAAGCAGACATAATATAGAGTAAATAATTTTCAAATAAATAACATATATAAAGAGATGGATAATTTAAATTTATTCATCTCTTTTTTAATGTAAATGATTTTTTATATTTATAATGGTGAATATGCCAATAAAAATAAGGATTAAATTTCGCAAATATTTCTATTAAATAAAAAAATTTGACATAAAAATATAATATATTAAAAAATATTATTGAAATGTTTAATCAAAAGTGATATCCTATGATTACAACAAACTCATTACGGGAAAGAAGTTGTTACTTAAACTTTGTTGTAAATAAAATTATTTACAGTTATAGAACCAGTAACAATTATTTCAGTGAAGTCGTTAAAAATATAACAATGATTGGTGGATTATTATTTTCAGTTATTGAATACTTACTATATTCAAGATATGAGAAAAATATTTAAGTAAAAATAAATCAGATAAAGTCGCATAAATTTTGATAACATGTGTTTTAAGAAGGTGAATATTTTCACCTTCTTTCTTTAAATTGCAAGTATTTATGTCTTTAAAAAGTTTATATAGTATTTTAAATGAGAAAATGTTTTCAAGAATCGGTTGACTTTTTGATTAAAATGATATATCATTTATAAAATATAGATTTATTTTTTGGAAAGTTATTACTTTAACAAAGGATAGCTTAAATGAAAGGGGAATAGTTATGAAAATAAAAAAAGAATTTACTGTAAGGGATTTATATGGTGAGGATGTTTTAGTTCCAGTGGGAGAAACAGCAAAGTCTTTTAAGGGGATAATTAAAATGAATAATATAGGGCGTTTTATTTGGGAAAATTTAGAGAAGGTTGAAACTGAAGATGAAATCGTTTCTATGGTTGTCGATAAATATGCTTTAGAATTAAGTCAAGCTAAAAATGATGTGGACGATTTTATAAAATATTTAAAAAATGTGGATATAATATAATATGGAAGTTACAAGGTGATAAGAAGTTGTCTATTGATAAATAGTCAGCTTCTTTTTTTATGTTAATATATGTTATATTTGTTTTATTGATAAAAGTATGAAATTGTGGTATTTTAAAGTGTAGAATATTTAAAACTAAAGAAAAAATTAAGAAAGAAGAAAGAGGGGAACTTATGGACAAATACATTAGTAACAAGATAAAGAACATCTCTCTGATTATGACTTTCTTCGTTGTTATACTTCATTCAAACAACTTAGAAGATCCATCAGTACTTAATATTAATACATTAATTCAAAATTTTATAGGACAGGGAATTGTTAGAATAGCTGTGCCAATGTTCTTTTTAATTTCAGGATATTTATTCTTTTATAAATTTAAACCATCAAAAGAAGCTTTCTTAAATAAATATAAAAAAAGATTTAAAAGTTTATTTATACCTTATTTCTTATGGTGTACAGGATGGCTTGTAATTTTATATTTAGTTGAGCTAACTTCATTTGGTAGAGCTATGTTTTCAGATAGAATAGTAGCTGATTATAATATGGCTGAATTATTTAAAAATACTTATATTTATCCACTTCCATATCAATTTTGGTATATAAGAGCACTTATGATAAACGTGCTTATATCACCAATAATATATTATGTTATAGTTAAGTTAAAAGATAAAGCTTTACCTGTAATAGTAGTATTTTGGTTCTTTGATGTGATTTATTATCCAATATTAATGTTTGCAGTTGGAGCATGTTTTGCTATTGGTGATTATGATTTGAATTTCAAAGAATATAGAAATAAAGGATATTTATTTGGAATAGGATATTTACTATCAATAATACTTAAGATGATATTAATTTATATGCCACAAATACCAAATCATGAATATATATTATTACTATCAGAAAACCTAATAATACTATGCGGTGTACCTTTTGCATGGTTTGTATATGATGTAATAGGAGAAAAATTCAGATATAAATTTGATCTATCAAAAGAAATGAAACTTGCTAAATACGGCATATTTATTTATTTCTTCCATATACCATTACAGTCAATAATAAAAAAATTATGGTTCAAAGTAATGCCAATTAGTAATATAAGCAGTTTAATCATATTCTTTGTGGCGCCTGTAATAACAATAACAATATGTGCATTAGTTGCCATATTTATGAGAAAATATATGAGAAAAACCTACATGGTCTTAAGTGGCGGTAGATAATCTTTATTATGAAAATAATATTTAACCTACATGAATTTAAAATTTATGTAGGTTTTTTTATTAATTTTTTAATTTATTAAGCTTTAATTAAGGTTTTTGGGAAATCTAAGAATAATCAAAAGTACTTTTGGAATTTAAAGGAGGTAAATTATGATTAGAAATAATAAGTTTATTGCACTATTAATAATAACACCAGCTATAGTTTTGACAACATTATTTTCATCTATACTAAAAGTTAATGCTATGGAAAATACATTGACAGCTGTATATGATGATGAGAATAATGTAAGATGTCCTTGTCCAAGGGGAAGGGGTGTACTGAGAGAAAGTGTGGATGAATTAAAGAAAAGCGGTACATTAAGTGAGGATGATGTAAAAAATATTGAATCGTATATGGTAAAAGATAGAGAAGCAAAAGAAGAAGAAATAAAAAATAAAATATACAATGCTGAATGTGAGAAAATTGATAAAATGGTTGAGCAAAAAGTAATAAGTAAGGAAAAGGGTGAGAAATTAAAATTAACTGTAAAAGATAATCTTCAAGATATGAAGAGAAATATGAGAAAGTTAAATAATAAGTAATTAAAATTAGAGGACGAACTGAAAGAGTTTGTCCTTTATTTATTAAAATAAGAACATAGATAATTATAAATGGGCAAAATATTTATGACGATTTTTAATGAGGAGTAATGACAAATGTTTAATGTGAGATTAGTTTTAACTTTACTAAATATAAATGGATTGGGACGAAAAACAATAAATAAAATACTAAAATATGAACTTCCCACAAACTTAGAAGCAACTACTATCTTACATTTTTTAAATAAATGCAAATTTAATATAAAGAAAAATGTGCAAATAAATATGGAAAATATAATAGAAGCTAAAAATAAGTGTGAAGAAATAATCAAGCAATGTGAAACATCAAATATAAAAATAATAAGTATATTAGATGATATATTTCCCAAGAAATTAAAAGTAATAGATGATAATCCTATTTTAATTTACTACAAAGGCGACTTAGAATGTATAAACAACAACAAATCTATCGCCATAATTGGCACGAGAACACCAACTATAGAAGGTGAAAAAATTGCCTACGAATATTCCAAAATACTATCAAAGAAGGGTTTTGTAATTGTTAGTGGATTAGCCTTAGGTTGTGATACATTTGCTCACAGAGGATGTTTAGATATGAATAATCAAACTGTGGCAGTTATGCCTTGTGGACTGAATATAATTTATCCCAGATCAAATAAAACACTATACGAATCAATAATAAATAATAATGGATGTGTAATTAGTGAATATGCACCAAATCAAGAGCCTTACAAAAATCAATTTATAGAAAGGGATAGATTAGAAAGTGCATTAAGTACAGGAGTTATAGTGGTAGAAACAAGTATAAATAGTGGTACTATGCATACTGTAAATTTCACTATAAAACAAAATAAATTACTTGCTTGTTATGTACCAGAGGAAAAATATAAATATAAAAATTCCCTAGAAGGAAATTTTCAATTGTTGAAAAATAAAAAAGTTTATCCTTTACATAATATAAAAGCATTAAATGAATTTGTACTAATGATAGAAGAAAAAATGAAATTTGAAAATGTAAATGATGCAAAAGAAGAATACTATCAAATGACATTTATGATATAAATATATTCTAATATAATAAAGTAAAAGTTTTGAATATATGAGTAAAATTACGAACTATTATTTATAAGATCTCATAAAATATTGTAAAAATATTTATTATGGGGTGGATATATGCGTAAATTTAAAAGACAGCAAAATGAAATGGCATTTAAATATACATTAGCCAACTTAAATTTGAGAGATGAAAAATCAACAGAAGGTAGAGTAATAGAAGTAATACCAGCTGGCTCTAAAGTACAAGTTGTAAATGGCGAAGAAGATTGGTATGAAGTTATCTACAATGGACAAAGAGGATTTGTTTATAATGAATATTTATCAAAAACTAAATATACATGGACAGAAACTTCTCTAAGACCTTTCCCAGATGTTGCAACTAATCCTATTGGGGAGATTCCAGCTAAATCTAGAGTGCAAGTTCTTGGTGTAAGTGGAGATTGGAGTCGTGTTATTTACAATGATCAAGAAGGTTATGTATTTAATACATTTTTAACTGATGATGGAAATCCTCCGCAGGAGTATGATTTAACGTATTTTTACACAGATATGCTTAGATTTGTTAATGACAACGATATAAAAAGTCCAACTGATAATTTGATTACAACTGATTTAACTAACAAGCTTACTTATGTTTTTGAAAAAGATGATAACAACAGATGGAGACAACTGTATATGTGGAGTTGTGATGTGGGAAAACCAAGTACACCTACTATTACAGGAACTTTTTATATAAATGGTAGAAAACCATACTTTGGTTCAGATACTTATAGAGTAAAATATGCAACTAGAATTAGGGGAAGTTATTACTATCACTCTATTTTATTTAATGCAGAGGGCACAGAAATAATAGATGATACATTAGGTCAAGCAATCAGCCATGGATGTATAAGATTAGCAGTTGAAAATGCTAGATGGATTTATGATAATGTGTTAGATGGCACTGCAGTAGTTATAAAATAGATAAAAAGAGGCAAGTATTTATGTACTTGTCTCTTTTTGCTTATCAGGAAATTATAATACTCTAAAATCTTTGGGAAACTTGTGTATTAAAGTAATACCAATATATTCATAAAGGCAAAAATTGATAAAAATATTCTAAATGCAATGTGTAAATTGAGTTAGTGTTATAATATAATAAAGTTCGCAACTGTTATATATTGTGAACTTCGATATACTTTACAGTGAATATTATTTATGTTACTATTAAATTTGATAAAATAAGAAAGGAGTTAGATTTATGATAAATTTATATAGAATGATTAATAAATTAAAAATAATAGATACAACTCCTAAATATAATATTATATAACTATATTTAAGATATATCCACTGGTATACTAAAGTGGATTTTTTATTAACTAAAATAAGGAGGT
>JALFMW010000283.1 GCA_022782605.1 Clostridium sp.
TTTTTCATTTGATCTAAAACTTTACTGAAAATTTTCAACTCTTCTTCATCAATTCCACGTAGTAAATCCTCCGTAGTTTTTTTCCTATTTTCCTTTAAAGTATCTACAATTGGTTTGGCTTCTTCTCTCAATATGAGATGAGTTACGCGCTTATCTTTTTCATCTTTTTGTGTATCTATATACCCTTTTTTACTTAGAGAATCTACAGACCTACAAACCAGGGACTTTGATATCTCAAAATTATCTGCGATTTCTTTTGCGGTATCATACAATCCCATATCAAGGGCAACTAACAAATCTATCTCATTGGGAGATAATTTGTAAGATGATATTACAAATCTATTTTTATTTTTAATTGCTTTTGCTATGAATAAGAATTTTATAATATACTCTTCCACTATTTCACTCCCTTATATAGTTCACTTGTTAACTATTATATTCAAAATATAGTTCACTTGTCAACTATATTTATCATTAAATGTTTACCTCTCATTCATCAAAGAAACTCCATGGTAGATATGATATCTTTTATGTGCCTAATTAAATACACTTCCTCATTTGTATCTACTTCAGAAATTAGCAATCTTTCTATGGGTAAATTAAGGTATTTATTATCAAAAACTTTATCATATTTAATATTAGCTTTATGATTGTTTACATTAATATAAATACATTCTGTATATTTATACTTACTTTTAAATAAAACTAAACTATTTAAACTTGTTTGAATTAAATTCCATTTAGATAAATCTAACTTTAATATATCTTTTTTTATGTTTTCTATATTCATACATATTTCCTCTTTTTAGTATATATTGTTGCCAAAAATTCTTGCTAAATTTCATTAATTACAATACTATCTAATATATAACTCAATAAAAGGGAGTGATTTTATGAATATAAAATATTATAAGGAATATAGCCACCATTTAAATAGAGATATGGAATTTAAGGTTTATGGTCATAGCGGTCAACCCATTTTAGTTTTTCCTTGCCAAGATGGTAGATTTTATGATTTTGAAAATTTTAAGATGATTGATACAGTAAGTGATTTAATTGAAAATGGAACAATTCAGTTATTTTGCTGTGACAGTATAGATAAAGAAAGTTGGTCAGCAGTTAATAGAAACCCTCGTCAAAGAATTTTATCTCATGAAACTTGGTATCACTATATTGTAGATGAGCTTGTTCCACGAATTTTTCAAATTAATTATGAAGTAAATCAAAATCATTATATAAACGGTATCTTTACTGCTGGTTGTTCCATGGGAGCTTCACATGCAGCCAATTTTTTATTTAGAAATCCTGATATTTTCAAAGCTACTATTGCTTTAAGTGGTTATTATGACTCAAATTTGTTCTTCGGTGATTATTGTGATGATTTAGTTTATAATAATGCACCCGTAAAATATATTAATGGTATGAGCTATGATCATCCTTATGTTGAGAAATATCGTCATTGCAAAATAGTTCTTTGCTGTGGTCAAGGTGCTTGGGAAGGACCAGCCATAGAAACTACTACACGTATGAGAGAGTTACTAACTTTCAAAAATATTCCTACTTTAATTGATTTATGGGGACATGATGTTAACCATGATTGGAATTGGTGGCAAATTCAATTTAGATATTTCTTAGAAAAATTACTCTAATATTTACAAATAATTATTTCAAGTTTCCAAAACTTACTTTACAAGGGGGATTACATTTATGAATGTTGTTTTTATTTCACCAAATTTTCCACTAGATTTTTATAATTTTTGTAGTCGTTTAAAAGATAGAGGGGTAAACGTACTAGGAATAGGTGATGCACCTTATGAAACATTACCTGAACACACTAAAAATTCAGTAACTGAATACTATAGAGTTAATACATTAGAAAATTATGCAGAAGTATCTGCTGCTTGTAGATTTTTTAGTGAAAAATACGGCAAAATTCATTGGATAGAATCAGAGAATGAATACTGGCTAGAAACTGAAGCAAAACTTAGAAGTGAGTTTGATGTGAACAGCGGAACCAAGTATGAAAATTTATATAGTATGAAATATAAATCACAGATGAAAGATGTCTACAAATCTTGTGGCATTCCTGTTGCTAGATATACACTTATAGATGACTATGAGGATGCAGTACAATTTGCAGAACTTATTGGATATCCTGTAATTGTCAAACCTGATAATGGTGTTGGTGCTTGTGATACCTATAAGTTAAATAATTTATCAGAATTAAATTACTTCTTTTCAACAAAAAATCCTCACGTAAGATATATTATGGAAGAGTTTATTTGTGGTCATGTGGAAACTTTTGATGGCATAACAGATGCTAATAAAAATATTCTAATTGCTTCAAGTCATGTTTATTTAAATTCAGTCATGGATGCTGTCAATGAACATCAAGATGCAGCCTTTTACTTCCAAGATTTCGAAGGAAAAGATATTGAGTTTATTGGTAAAACAGCTGTACAGGCCTTTGATACTAGAAGTAGATTTTTCCACTTTGAATTCTTTAGACTAGATGAAGATAAAGAAGGTCTTGGTAAAAAAGGTGATTTAATAGGACTGGAAGTTAATATGAGAGCTCCTGGTGGATGCATTATAGATATGATTAATTATGCTTATGATGTTGATGTTTTTACAATTTGGGCAGACATGCTAGTTCATAATAAATGTTTTTATGATATAAATAGAAAATATTTAGTTGGATATACAAGTAGAAGAAATAATATTGATTATCTTCACTCTATGGATGAAGTATATGAGAAATACGGTGATAAAATAGTTGCAAATATGGATATACCAAAAATATTTGCTGATGCCATGGGTGACAATGTATTGCTTTTTAGAACTAAATCTAAAGATGAGATTTTTGAAATAGTTGATTTTATTCTAAAGCATCGTAATGAAGTAAATTGGGTTGATAAATATATGGCTTTATAATATTTTATATTTTGAGTAGTATAAATATTTTTTATAAAATGAATTTTGTATACTTTCCCAATTAAGGTGTTTTTTATCTATAGTTGGGTATTAATTAAATAAATAAATTTAATATATAAAAAGGGGGATAAAAGATGCAAAAATATGTTTGTGATGTTTGTGGTTATATTTATGATCCAGAACTTGGAGATAGCGATAATAACATAGCTCCAGGAACAGCTTTTGAAGATTTACCAGATGATTGGGAGTGTCCTCTATGTGGTGTTGGCAAAGATGAATTTTCTAAGACAGAATAGTTAAATCTAATTAAATATACTTTCATATGTATTTTAACAAAAAAAGACGTTGTTTTAGCTAACGTCTTTTCTTGTATTTATATATATTTGTTTTTAAATTAGACAAAAAGTTGAATTTAGTTTTATACTAATATCTTCTCTTTTTATTATTTTTTCTTCTTCTCATTCTTTTTCTTTTTTAAGTTTCTTAATCTAATACAATATCCTATCATTATAATTACTAATACTGCTGTTATTATAAATAATATTATATACTTAGCATAATTTTTAATTAAATCTGGTTTGCTTAAATCTACCTTTCCTTTGACTTTTTCTGAATAATTAGGTAGATTAAAGTTTAATTCTATTTCTTTATTTGCCATCTTCCAAGCACTTTTACTGTCAATATTATATTCTATCTTAGCATTTTTATCATTAATATCATTTTTATAATACATAATATCTTCAGTTGCTATGATAGGCACTGATATACTCTTTTTAGCTCCAACGATACCATATTTTCTGTATTGAAGTTCAATTGTAGCAATTTCTTCTCCTGCTTTTTTAAATACTTGCTCTTGAGCTGAATATCCATAATCAGCAATAGTTTTCGTATCATTAAACACATTTGTACCATCTAAACCATACTGGGAATTTAAGGCTACAGTTACTAAATTCCTACCATTTCTTTGGAAGAAACCAACAAAACAATGACCAGCTTGAACTTCATTACCTGTTTTTCCACCTACATTGCCATATTCACCGAGAATTTTATTTCTTAATTTAAGTGGTACAGCTTCTCCCTCTATATTAATAGTTATATTTTCACTTTTATGTGATACAGTTTCTCTAATCCATGAATTATTATAAGCTTCTCTTGCTATTACTGCTATATCATAAGCTGTTGATAAATTAATTTCTTTATTGTCTGGATCTACGGCATTACTTTCTAGACCACATGGATTTACCACATATGTATCTTTTAATCCCAATGATTTTACCCTGTCATTCATTATTTTTACAAAATCTTTATAATTTCCTGATACTGCATCAGCCATTAAATAAGCAGCATCGTTAGCCGAATAAATCATGACAGCTTTCATAAGATCATCACTTGAAATTTTATCACCCACATTAATTCTTTTTAAATTATTCAGTGCTGTTTGTGTAGTTTTTAATGATTCCTCAGTAAATGCTATAGTTTCGCCCTTAGAAATATTTTCTGCAAATATTAAGGATGTTAACATTTTTATTGTACTTGCCACAGGTCTTTGAATTTGAGCATTTTTTGATGCAATAATTTCACCTGTATCCATATCCATAATTATTGCTGACTGTGCAATTATTCCTGGTATATCATCTGTGCTTGTTAGTCCATTTACTACACTTCCTAAAGATGTAGATATTACTAATAAAATAGTTAAAATAAATGTACTAATAGACTTATTTTTCATTTTAGACCTCTTTTCTATTTTGAATTCATGATTATCAATTTAAGATTCTTTACTTAAGGTTTTTCTTATATTGATTATAATAATGTAATAATTATACCATGTATATTACATTGTTTGTAAATAATTACATATATTAATATCTATAATCTAAAAATAAGTGATTCATTATCATTGAAACTTCTCATTAAAAAAAAGGAATTTGTACTTTAACAAATTCCTCTTCCATATATTAAATGATAAAATTTTGCTATTTTGTTTTTATGTTTTTAATATCACTATATGAGCTATAAACTTTTTTTCCACTGACAACTTTAAAAGCTCTTACTTTATAGTAATATTTCTTTTTACTAGCTAGATTACTATTCATATAAGAGACAGTACTTCCCTTTGTAATAGTCTTTACTTTTGAATATTTACTATTTTTACTACTTGCTCTGTAAACCTCATATCCACTTGCATCATTTACTTTTTTCCACTTAACACAAATTTTTCTATAAGCTGAACTTAAAGTTACACTTGGTTTTGATAGCTTTAATGTAGTTGAAACTACAGAGGAATAATCGCTATAAACTTTTTTATTATTTATAGTTTTATATGCTCTAACTTTATAATAATAAGTCTTTCCTGTTTCCAACTTAGTATCATCAAAACTTAAAGTTTTTTCATTAGTAATAGTCTTCACTTTTGAATATTTACCATTTTTACTACTTGCTCTATAAATCTCATATCCATTGGCACCATATACTTTGTTCCAGCTTACTTTGATAGTTTTACTTTGACTTGCTGATACTTTAGCTTTTGGATCACTACATATAGTATTAACTGTTAATATATTTGAAAAATCTCCATCAACACATTTAACCTTATAGTAATATGTTTCTCCTGATTTTAAATTACTATCTGTATAACTATTGTTATCGCTTATTGCTACCTTAGAATAAGTTCCATTCTCAGTCTTTGATCTATATATTTCATATTTATTTATACCAGGAATGCTATCCCATGATAAATTTACACTTGAAGTAGTAATTTCTGATACTTCAAGGCCTTTAATTTCGTAAGGCTCATTATTGATATTTTTAATCATTTTACTCAATTGCTCAACTATATAAGTAAAGTTTTCACTATCTGTATCTCTAAACTTTCGATTTATTTCTAGCTGAACAGAAGGTATACCTATTTTTTGACTGACATAAGTAGATATTGTATAAGGTCCTCCACCAATAAAGTACTTATTAGTTGTATGGTTTAAACTATTTAAAGAGTTTATTATGGAAGAATATATATAATCTTGATTTAGTAAATTAATATTATATGTATTGCCTGTTCCTATATCTATATCACTTTCTTTTTCTAAAGTCATTCCATGCAAGTCCAAAACAACTCTTATATTATTACTTTCAACTATATCTTTGATTTTTTTACGATAATCAGTCTCTTCTGTTGTGTAGTTTTCATCACCATTCGTAGTTGTCTTATAGATTATGTGGGCACCTGTAGTTTCATTTAATGTTTTTACCAATGCTCCCGTGTAAACATCTGCTGATTTATATTGATTATTTCTCCACTGCTTAACAGTATGAGGTGCAGATATTAGTATGGGTATAGTTCCTTCTTTATATTTATAATCCTCAATTCCACTACCCATATATTCATTCATTGCAAATTCTTCTTCTTGGCTAATAATATACTCTTTACTATATAGCTCATCTGCATAAATATAAGTGCTACTTATAAAAAAGTTTATGATAAATATTGATGCAAGAAAAAAGGTAATTATTTTTTTGTACTTCATAAATAAACCTCTTATAATATATTTTTAATTTAATTAAAATTTTACCATATATTTTATAAAATTACATTATTTTTACAAAATTCTCTCTCAAGTAAAATTTCTTTTCAATAAAAAAAGGTGTATTATTACTTAACACACCTTTTAACAATCCAATATTCTATTTTTATGCTAATGCAATTTCTTTTTCTTCTTCATCATTAAATATTTCTCTATCCAAATCACCATTTTGGTGAGCAACTATTGTAGTACAAACTGCATCTCCAGTTATATTGACAGCTGTTCTTGTCATATCAAGTATTCTATCTATTCCCATTATAAGAGCTATACCCTCTACTGGAAGTCCAACAGAAGCAAATACCATTGATAAAGTTATAAGCCCAACTCCTGGAACTCCTGCTGTACCTATAGAAGCAAGTGTTGCAGTTGCTATAACAGTAAGATAATCCCCAAAGTTTAAGTTTACATTAAATGCTTGAGCAACAAATATGACTGCTACACCTTGCATAATTGCCGTACCATCCATATTTATAGTTGCACCTAAAGGTATTGTAAATGAAGATATCTTCTTATTTACTCCTATTTTTTTACTTAAAGTATCTATTGACATTGGTATAGTTGCATTTGATGTTGCCGTTGAAAATGCAAATCCCATAACTGGTGCAAATTTCTTAATAAATTTTACTGGATTTAAACCTGTAAATCCTTTTAATAATAACATATATACTACAAAACATTGTAATCCAAGTGCTATAAATACACTTACCATATATTTTAACATTGGTACGAAGGCATCAAATCCTATAGTTGCAAAAGTTTTAGATATTAAACAAAATACACCAACAGGAGCAACCTTCATTACTATCATTGTCATTTCCATCATTATATCATTAAATTGTGCGAAAAACTTAGCTACCACATCAACCTTGCTACCAAGTTTTGCAAGAATTATTCCAACTATAATTGCAAATAAAATTATTTGTAACATGTTTCCTTCTGCCAACCCTTGAATTGGATTTTTAGGAATTATATTTAATAAAGTATCAGCTAAATTTGTTGCTTCAGCAATTGTTGCCTCTCCTTTTTCTATAGCAGATATATCAAGTCCTATTCCTGGATTCATAAGTTTACCAACAGATAGTGCAACTGTAATTGCTAATGCAGTTGTTACTAAATAAAATCCAATAGTTTTTACTCCAACTTTCCCCAACGTCTTTGTATCACCTATTGCTGATGCTCCACATACTAACGAACAAAATACTAAAGGAACAACAAGCATTTGCATAAGTCTTAAAAATCCATTACCAACTATGTAAAACACTCCATTTATTAATAATTCATCCTTAAAGTTCCCTGCTGGCACCAAGTAGTGTAGAATAACTCCACATATTGCACCTAAAATTAATGCTATAAATATTTTGCTAGTTAAACCAATTTTTTTCTTTGAATTTTCCATCTTTATCTCCCCCCATTTTTCTAAATTATATTCTTTATTTATTTTATTTTTAATAAATTGCAATTTTTTTATATTTTTTTTCATAAAAATGTGACATTTTTAATTCATTTTTGTAATTAAATTGCCTTTTCACTGATATCAAGTAGAATTTTTACTAGATAATATAATCTTATTGTAACAGGAAATGAAATATTGTAAAGCAATTCATCTATATTCAGAATTTTCAGTTATTTGTAATGATAAAACACAACTTTTATTTATATTACTTATCCTCTTTATTTTTTACAATATTTAACTTGTATTTATTAGAAAACAAACCTATTATTATGTTAGAGATTCATTTGAAAGGAGTTAATATAAATGAGTATAAATTTAGTAGCTATATGTGATAATGATAAAGTGGCAAAAGAACTTGAACAAACATGCGAAAAACTTGGTTATACAATTAACTGCGAAATTCAAGGCGCAGGTGGTATAGTAGATAAGTTAACTGATGAACAACTAGATAAGGCAATTGCTATATTAATAGTTACACAAAAGGAGTTTGAACAAATTGAAGATAAAGAAAGATTTAAAAAGCGTAACTATTATCAAGTAGTGCCTCTATTTGTTATGCAAAATGCCAAAGACATAATAGAAGAGATTCTTTATGATTCTAAATAATAAAATATCCTACATCAATAAGAATCTGGAAAGATAACTGGAATGTATTAAATCATTAGAAATTTTATAAATAAACAACATTGCTATAGAGTTGCAAAATACTCTATAGCACAAATCAATTTATACTCTCAAATTTTCTTTATTTATTAAATACAAGATATTCCCATGACTCCTGGGCCAGAATGAGAACAAACTACACATCCTATATTCACAAAATATACATTACTAATTTCAGCCTCTTTTTCAAGAGATTCTTTCATTATTTCTAAGTCTTCAATATTATCTCCACATCCTATTATAATCGTTCTGCTTTTTAAATCTTTTCCGAATTTTTCAACTATAGTTTTTGCTAAAGTAGAATAAATTTGTTTTTTTCCTCTAACTTGAGATTTTTGTACAACCAAGCCATCTTTAACTTCTAAAATAGGTTTAATCGATAATAAATTTCCTAAAGCTGCTTTAGTAGAAGAAATTCTACCACCCATTTTTAAGTATTCTAAAGTATCTACTGAAAATACTACTTCCACATCGTTTTTCAATTTTTCCAACGATAAAATTATTTCCTCAATAGAACATCCATTTTCAACCATTTCACATGCTTTTATTACGAATAAAGCACTTCCTATGGATAGGTTTTGTGTATCAAATATAGATACATTATCGTGACCATCGTTTTTAGCTAACATGGAACTTTGATATGTTCCAGAAGCTGTTGAAGATCCTGCTATGTAAATAATCTCAGTGTTTTCATCGTATTTTTCAAATGCTGATTTAAACTGAACATAAGTTGCCTGAGAAGTTTTTGGCATTATATCCGTATCTCTTAATATTTTATAGAACTCTTTTGTAGTTAAAGTTTCTCCTGCTAAATATTCTTTATTATCAAATATGACTGTTAAAGGTACTATATCAATATTATATTTTTCTATTATTTCTATTGGTAAATCAGATATACTGTCGCATATTATTTTTATCATTTGTATCCTCCAAATTTAATTAGTATTGTAACATATATTAACATTACTGAAATATGTTGTAAAGCAAAAATTTTGATATTCAAAATATTTTTAGTTTTTAGGGATGTTTTTAAAAAATAAAAATGATATTATATTCCATATTTTCGTTTTACTTGGAAGTATAGTTCACTTAATGAGAATAATTTTTTATATTTTATAAATTACAATACTATATTTTGATTAAAAAGATATTTGATTATCAAAATAAATTGTTGTATAATAACTTCTATAACGAACAAGGAATATATTTTTAGAGAAAATAGGAGACAAAATTATGAAAAAGAAATTAAAAATTGTAGGTATTAGCTTAGCATCGTTATTATCAATTATTATTATCGGATTTGGGGCTTTATTCTTTGGAGAAATTCGTACTTTATTATCTTTTAAAGAGTTAAACGATCAACCTTTTTATGAAATGACATATCACGCTGATTATGGTTTAGATGAATTTTTAGAAAATGGAGCAGCAACAGATGATGAGCTTGTTAGTTTTGTAACTAAAAAGATATTAAAAGGTGTTTCTTTTGAAGTAAATCCAGATGGAGCATGTAGTACATTTACGGCAACTAATCAACAAGACGAGAACCTTTTTGGTAGAAACTTTGACTATGTACCATCAATTGGTTTAATTGTACGTACACAACCTAAAAATGGATACGAATCAATTTCTGTAGTCAACTTAAATCACTTAGGATTAAGTAAAGAAAATATGCCAACTAAGAATATTTTAAATAGAATTATCACATTAGCAGCTCCTTATGCTCCCCTTGATGGTATGAATGAAAAAGGACTTGCTATAGGTGTTCTTGTTATAAAAGACGGTATAGTACATCAAAACACAGGGAAAACACCAATAACAACAACTTCAGCTATTCGTATGGTTTTAGATAAAGCTGCTACAGTTGATGAAGCAGTTAAATTACTTAAAAAATATGATATGAATTCAAGTGGAGATACAGGATACCATTTCCAAATAGCTGATGCCAATGGAGATACAGCAATTGTTGAATATATAGATAACGAAATGCATGTTTTAACAAAAGAAGATGGACATACAGCTGCGACAAACTTTGTTCTTTACAATAATATGAACTCAGGACATGGACAAGACCGTTATGAGAAAATCAAAGAAAAACAAAAAGAAACAGATAATATAATGACTGAAGATGAAGCTATGGACCTTTTACTTAGTGTACCTGCACAAAGTACTAGAGAAATTGATGGATCAGATGAAGGGCTTCCATCAGATACTCAATGGTCATGTGTTTATAACTTAGACGATTTAACTTTACAGATTTGTACAACTAGAGATAAAAATAGAACTTATAACTACTCATTAAAATAGATAATTATTTTATATTGATTTAATAAAACTTAATTTAAATATATTACATAAAATAAAGCTAGATAAAATTTACATTTAGCATTATATCATAAATTTTTAATAATTAAGTATATATTTCCATATTATTACCATCAATATTCTCCCATATTATTTCTATATTTTAGAAAAAATTGTTTAAATTTCTATATTACATGGTATATAATAGAATATGTCTTATTAATAATTAATTTAAAGGACATTTCACATTATATTTAAATCAATGGAGGGATTATTTATGGCAGGAGATAGAATAATCTGTCATTGCAAAAATGTTAGCTACATAGACATAAGAAAAGCAATGATAAAAGGTGCTAGAACTTTAGAAGAAGTAAAAGAAATGACTGGAGCTGCAACTGGATGTGGAAGATGTGCAGGTGCTATAGAAGAAATATTAGCTTCAGTATGTGGATGTCACAATGTTTCTTTAGCAGATGTTGTTGCTGCAGTTAACAACGGATGTGATACAGTTGATAAAGTTGCAGAAGCTACAAAAGCAGGTGCTGCTTGTGGAAGATGTAAAGCTTTAGTTCAAAATGTTATAGATATTAAAAGATAGTTTTTAATAAATCATTTTAATATAGAAACCAAAATAGAG
>JALFMW010000294.1 GCA_022782605.1 Clostridium sp.
CGAGAACGGAATACTTGAATTATTAAATAATAAAGATAACGACATATTGACATATAAAGAAAAACTAGATGGAGCAGAAACAAAGATTAAAAGCTTTGAAAATGACATATCTACAAAAGATAATATAATAAATGAATTAAAAATAAAAAACTATGATTTATTAACAAAAGTAACCGTAGGAATACCAGAAGAAGAAAGAAAACAAGAAGAACAACCGAAAATCATATCAATAAATGATTTAATATAGATTATAATTTTAAGGAGTGAAATAAATGGCTGGTAATGTTGATATTACAAATCTAGTTGTTTCTATGGGTTCAACTGATTTGCATGATAGAATTGGAACAGTTACAGAACAAACAATAGGAAAAGTGGGTGAAACAATCCTTTCTTATACTACTGTAAAAAATGAATTTTTAGATGTTTTAGTAAATAAAATTTGTGGACAATTATTCATGAATAAAGTATATACTAATCCACTATCATTCTTTGAAAAAGAGCCTGTCCCATATGGTTCTACATTAGAAAACATATTTACAGATTTAATTAAAGCTAAAAACTTTGACGAAAATTTTGGTACAGGTAATACTGAAGTCGGGTCATTAATAGGAGTTGAAAAACCAACTGTAAAAACAGAATATTATTCTAAAAACTTTGCTAAGAAATACAAAATTTCTATATCTGACCAACAGTTAAGAACTGCTTTTTTAAATCCTAACGGATTACAAAACTTAATAAATCAAGTTTTAACAGTTCCTACAAACTCAAGAAACTTTGATGACTTTCAAATAATGAAAGGTTTATTGGCTAATTCAAAAACTAAAGAAGTAACTTTATCAACAGGGTATAAAAATGCGACAGATGATAAAAAAGCAAAAGAACTTACTAAGAAAACAAGGGCATTGGTGGATAGATTTGGAATGATGGGTAAAGTATTTAATATACAAGAGGTAAATACATTTACTAATCCACAAAATATTGTAATCATCACAACTCCTGAAGTTGCTGCAATGTTAGACGTGGAATTATTGGCAACTGCTTTTAATATGGATAAAGCAGAAATGGGAAGAAGAATAGTAAAGATTGATTCTTTCCAAAAATATGAAAGTTCACAAAATAAATTTGTAGCAGATGATAAGGTTGAATTAATGATAGTAGATGAAGATTACATTCAATTCAGAAGAACATTAGAATGTTCAGAAAGTTTCAGAAATGCTGATAAACTAACAACAAATATTTTTACTCATAATCAAGGTATCGCGTGCGTGTGTGGTTTCGTAAATGCAGTAAAAATATTAAATTCTGCAAGAGGTTAATATAAAGAGAGGGAAACATTTTCCCTCTTATTTTTATATAATAAAAAAGAGGTGATAAAATGAACGCAATAATGTTATGCAATATACCAAATTTAGATGTTAATCACAATCATAGCTTTACATTTAGAGATTTAAGGCAACAGATTGATTATTTTATAAATAAAAAAGTTTTAGAGTTTGATGATACAAAATATCATAGAGTTGGGAATAGTATTAAAATCCCTATTCATTTTGATGATGAGAGGTTATTAAGATGTAATTATTTACTAACTCAAAATCACAACCAATTATCACATAGAAAAACATATTTTTATTTCATAACCAATAAAGAATATGTAAATAGTGAAACTACAAAATTAACTTTAAAATTGGATGTAATACAAACATATTTATTTGATATACAGTTTGGACAATGTTTTATTGAAAGACAACATTATAATCCATATGACTCAAACGGAGATATAAACATTGACATATTAGATAGACCAGAAAATTTAGAAGTCGGGGAATATATTGTTGATAATGTGCAAACAATTTATGACTACAATAATAAAGGTGGTTTCATTGTAGCTAGTTCCACAAAACTTTCTAAAATGAGAACGTCAGACGGAGGCGGTGAAAGTGGCGGAGGCGGTGAAAGTGGAGGGGGTACAAGTTCTAACGGTGTAGACGGAAAACCATCTGCAAAAATATTTAGATTTTTAAAAGGTTATGAGGCACTTGGACAATACCCATACTACGGTAACGGTGAAAGTTTTAGGACATATGGGTATGGTGTAACCGAAAGAAGTTATCCTACTGAATTTAATTCCATGTTACCCGCTCCAGTTTCGGAACGCAAAGCAAGTGAAGTTTTATATGATGTTATGTATAATGGTTTTGCAGTTCCACTTTATAATAGAATGAAAGCTGACGGTGTTAATATGAACAATCTTAAACAAAATCAATTTGACGCATTTTTATCACTTGCATATAATGGTGGTTTAGGTGCAGTTACTACAAGTCCAATGTATCGCTATTTTCTTTCTAATCCTAATGACAGTAGAATTGGTAAAGAATGGGTGAGTTGGTACACAAATGGAGGCTTAGCAGGTTTAGTTTTAAGACGACAATCAGAATATAATATATATAGTAATGGTGTATATGAATATAGACCTATTGCACAAGTAAACCAAAACGGATATATTACGGGTATAGCCGTATCCGATAACAATGGGAATGGTTATATCCCTTCAAGTTGTAAAGGAAGTGTATAAAAATGTCAAAAATAAATGCTTTAGATACAGATACGTCAATTATGAACAATTTACCATTGGGATATTATTATTATTATATCCCATACAATAAATTGGAATATGGAAAATTTTTAGGTGTATGCAGCGCTATTGAAAGTTTAACCTATAATCCTTTTTTAAATGATAATAATGTAACTTATTTAGA
Organism: Clostridium sp.; assembly: GCA_022782605.1. Lineage (GTDB taxonomy): Bacteria > Bacillota > Clostridia > Peptostreptococcales > Peptostreptococcaceae > Terrisporobacter. The sequence continues at coordinate 2,757 of JALFMW010000294.1, forward strand.
AACTGCATTTGATAATGAAAAATATGGAGCAATCAATGGGGGAACTTGCACAATTAAAAGAATAATGTCATGTAGCGAAATAAAAGAAGAACTATCGAACTCTATAATCTTATTTGATTGGAAAAGTCCTTTTGATATGAAATTGCAATGTTATCCATATACTTATTTTTTAATGACTGATTACATGAACGAACCTTTATTGATAAAACCACAATTGGTTTACAATACAGATAATAAGTTAATAGTAAAAATAGAAACAACTCCAATTAGTGGACGTTATAGACTTTATGTAGAAAATAATAAAAATGATATGAATGGAAAATTAGAAGGTATAACAAATAATATGACCTATCAATTACCAGATCG